>JBCKNC010000059.1:0-15290 GCA_038902915.1 Polaromonas sp. | reverse complement strand
CCGCTCCAATCTGATCGGCGGGCGCCCGCGTTTCCCTAAGCACTTTCAGATCGGTAAATTTAGGCACATTTCACGCCGGCGCCCACATACAGCCGTACCCGGCGGCCATCCAGTCAACAAACGTATGCGAAAGTAAAATTAACGTCCACATAATGGATTGATTTTTCCGTTTGCCTGGTTGCTGGCGCTCAAGTAGGTTGATATATTAGCGATACTAAAAAATCAATAAAAGAAGTAAAGGTCCACAAAGTGGACTTTTAGATGACCGCAGTAAGAGAGGACCCATCGCAATTCAGTAAGGTTCTCGCTGGCGCTGACCGAACTTGAGCGCTGGTTCCTGCCCTGGAAGGCGACACATTAGAAAATCGTTTTGAACTTTCGTGCCGTCCCGCGGCACGCTTTTAACCTAGGAGAAAACCCATGAATAAACCAATGAACAATGACGCAATGAACAACGTTGTCGGCGCAGTCCGCAAGGGTGAGGAGCAAGGCTCCGACCAGCGTTTCAAGATGCCCTATGAAGACTTGCGCGAGTGGATCGCCGAAGCCGAAAAACTGGGTGAAGTCGAAGTCGTAAAAGGGGTGCACATGCGCGTCGCGATCCTCGATGATATTCACCAAGCATATGAACATACGGCGGGTGTGCGCCGGCTTCGGCAACGGGCCGAAGTCCGGATATTTGTCGCCCCATTCGGCGACCCGAAGGTGTTGCGCGGATTCGATGCGCTCATCGCCAATCGCGAACGCACGCCCTTCACGCGTGCTCTGTTCGAGCAACTCCCGGACCTTCGGATCATTGCGCAGACCGGAAACCACGCCTATCACCTAGACCTGGATGCCGCACAGGAGCGCGGGGTCGTCGTGGCAAAAGCGAGTGGCGGTTTCAGTAAAGGTGCCGGCGAGCTCGCGATTGGCCTGGCGATCGCCCTCATGCGTCAGATCCCGGCGGCGGATAGCGCGGTCAAGGCGGGCGCCTGGCCGACCCCACTAGGCCGCGAGCTGTATGGAAAGACCATGGGCATCGTGGGTCTCGGGCACGTCGGCCGTCACGTCGCGAAGATAGCGAACGCGTTCGGGATGCGGGTTCTCTCCTGGAGCCGGAAACCGGACGCTGGCGCAGCGGCATCGGTGGGTGCGGAACCGAAAGACTTGGACGAGCTGTTGCTGATGTCGGATGTCGTTTCGGTACACGCGACACTCTCGCCGGAAACGCGCGGGTTGCTCGACGCCCGTCGCCTTGGCCTGATGAAAGCAACGGCCTACCTGATCAACACTGCGCGCGGGCCGATCGTCGACGAAGCCGCTCTGGTGGATGCGCTGGCGAGCCGACGGATTGCGGGCGCCGCTCTTGATGTCTTTGACAGCGAGCCGTTGCCGATTGGACACGCCTTGACGACTTTAACCAACGTCGTTCTCACACCTCATCTGGGCTGGCCCACCGATAACAAGTATGAGGAATTTGCGGAGGCTGCGGCCGATGTACTCTTGGCGCACCTGGATGGACGAGATGTGCCACGCTTTATCAAGCAACACTGACCATCGGGTGGTCGGCCGCTTGGCCACAATCGCCACAAAGATGACGTCTAATTCCGTTTCCAAATCATTCGTGTCTAGGCGTCGATGGCATGGATACCGTCGGAGTAGGAAATCAGCAAGTTCGATTTCATGGGAACTTTCTATCCTGGATTGGGTGGCGTCGGCACCATGCGTCCCCACGTATTTCCGGGAACAAAGAGCTCACTCGAACGCGCCCAAGCCCCGGTAATCGGCGTACTGTTCGTCTGTGAGGCCCAGCAGCTCGCGGAACACGTACTCGTTGTCGGCGCCCAGCAGCGGCGCCGCCCCGGTCACATCCCCCGGCACTTCAGAAAGGTCGAATGCAGAGAAGTAACAGGCGAGGTCGCCCATAGCCCCGTGGCGGCGGCGGCGCCATACGCGTCGGTACCGGAGCTGCGGATCCTGGAACAGGTCGGCGATGGTGTTGACCGGATAAGCGTGGACCTGAACCACCTGTAGTAGTGCGGCCGCCTCGCCCGCATCCTGGTTCGATGACCATTGGCCGATGCTGGCGCTCAGCTCCTGTTCGTTGGCCTTGCGCGCTTCCAGCGTGGCGAAGCGTGAATCTTCGGCCAGGCCGGGATGGCCAAGCATTCCGGCCATCCGCCTGAACTCGCCGTCGGACCAGCAGGACAGCACCAGCCAGCGCCCATCCCGGCAGGGATAGGCATCATGGGGGGCGGCATGGGGGTCGCTGTTTTGTGCACGTTCTGCCACCGCGCCGCTGCGGTGGTAATCGAGCAGGGAACCGGCCACGAACATGAGGCCGCTCTCGTATTGAGCCAGGTCGATCAACGCGCCCTGCCCGGTTCGACGCTGCCGGTCAAGCCCGGCCAGTACCGCCGCCGCCCCCAGCGAGGAAGCGATAAAATCAATATAGGGGCCGTAAAGCAGTTGCGGCGGGCCCTGAGGGCTGCCGGTCAGGCCGCAAAACCCGGCCAGCGATGAAAGCTGCGAGCCGAAGCCGGGCGTGTGCGCGCGCGGGCCGGTCTGCCCCATGTTGCAGCTTGAAATCATCACCACTCTGGGATTTAACTCGCGCGCGGACTCATACCCGAGCCCGAGACGCGTCATCACTTCCGGACGCATGTTTTCGATGACGATGTCGGCCCAGCCAATGAGGCGCTTGGCCATCTCGACGCCCGCCCCGTTCTTGAGGTCGAGCGTCACGGCGCGCTTGGAGTCGTTGAAGATCGCGAAACAACCGCTGCGATCCACCCCGGGCTTGCCGTCCTTGTAGGGCGGGTATTCGGCGCGAAACCCGTCCGGGCGGCCGCGCGACTCGACGTGAACCACCGTCGCGCCGAACGTGGCCAGCATCTTGCCGATATGGGGTCCGGCAGCATAAGCCCCGAATTCGGCGACGTTTACTCCGGAAAGGGCTTGAGAAATCGCGCTCATGCACATTGCCTTTCTGCGTTTCCGGCGCGAAGCGGTGTCGAGCCGGTTTCCAATTCGGCCAACAGACTGCCGATATCGACCTCCTCGCCCGCTGCGTGACGCAGCGGCGCGCGCACGCCGTCGACTATCGCGAAACTGCCACAGTGCCGCTGCCGGCTCCCATCCGGCCCCGGCACGTCGTCCCAGAAATTTCGCGCCGCGAGTTGCGGATCGGCGGCGATGTCGGCGATGGTCGACACCGGGTAGCCCAGCATTTCGCGCCGGCTCGCCTCTTCCAGAAACTCCCGCTTTGCCAGGCCCAGGAAAAATTGGGCGACGGGCCGCTCCAGCTCGTCCACCTCTTCTTGCGTCGCGAGCTTGGTGTCGAAGCGTTTCCAGTCGATGCCTTCCAGCGCCCCGAGCGGCGCACCGCGCTCGCGCATCCACGCCACGAGTTGCGTGTTGGTGCGCCGACCGGCCGGGCCGCCGTAGAACATGAAGTTGAGATAGCCATCGGAACAAGGCCAGAAAGCACGGTAGCGCGCCCCTTGGATAGAGCGCCCGGTGAGGTACGCCCCGCATCGGGTAGGACTAGTTCCCTCCACGTCCCAGAAGGCCGCGGCGTGGGATGATGCCAGGATAACCGCCGCTTGTGCCGACACGTCCACACGCTGCCCGACTCCGGTCGCCGTACGATACACGATCGCAGTGAGCGCGCCGACTGCCGCCTGCGCACCCGCCCACCCGTAAGACTGCGGCACGGTAACCCGCGTGGGCGCACCATCGGGCTCGCCTGCGAGCGACATCGCTCCGCCCGCCGCCATCAGTTCGATGTCGGAAGCAACCCATCCCGCGCGCGGCCCTTCGCAACCGAAGGGGGTGACCGACACTTGAATCAGGCGCGGATTGAGCTGCTTCAAGCGCGCCCAGTCCAAGTGCTGGGCGGCGGCGTCACCCGCTTGCATCGACTCGATCAGGATGTCGACCCCGGCCAGCAGCCGGTCGAAAGCGCACTGCCCTTCGGACGTCTGAAGATCCAGCCGCAGCAGTCGCTTGTTGACGTGATGGGCCTGCCAGTCGGCACTGTCGATGCTGACGCCCGGCGCCTCGACCCGGATCACATCAGCCCCGAGATCGGCCAGCAACCGGCCGGCCAACCAGCCGACACGCTTGCTGATGTCAAGGACGCGGTATGCGCTAATCATTCGCTTTCCTTTCGATCCCGGTTGGTCTAGCGGCCGGTCCGGGCCAGCGACAGCACCCAGCCTTGCATGCGCGATTTCATCTTTTCGATATCCTTCTCGTTGAAGAAGTTCTCCGGCTTGACCAGATCGATGCCGTAGACCGGGCGACGGAAATCTTTCTCGTATCCGTAAGGAACCGTAGCGTCAATGCCCATGCCGCCTTCGAACTGGGTGTTCGAGGCCGTCCACTGCTTGTCGCCCGCGGTCATGCGCTCGGCCGGCATGAAGGTCTGACCGCGGCCGCCCGGGATCGGGTTGAGAATGTCGGCGCGCGGATTCACGCGCGTGGTCAGACACCACATGATGTCGTCCATCGAGTAGATGTCGACGTCCTCGCTCACCGCGATGGCCAGACGCATGCCCTGCGAGCAGGACAGGATGGCACCGAGGAAGTTGCGCTGCCAGCCCTCCTCGATCTGGTTGCGCTTCTTCACCTGGATGATGCAGCCGCCCCAGTCGGTCATGCAGTACGGGATATGGACGTTCTGGATGATGCCGGGCTGCAGGCGCTCGCACAGGGCGTAGATCGCCGACTCGCGCACCGAAGTGTCGATGTTGGAGTCGTCCATGGTGTGCACGCCCAGCGGAAAGATGATCGGCTTGCTTTCGCGCTTGCGCATCGTAATTGCCGTGACGTGGAAGGTCGGCGTCTTGTACGCCTTGCCCATATAACCGGCCCATTCCGGGTGGAAAGGATAGCGTCCCTGGACGTCGGCAGCCTCGGACTCGGCGGTCTCGTAGCGTTTGTCGCGCGGATGCAAATAGCCTTCCAGCACGTATTCCGCGTCGGCCAGCGTATAGGCGTCGATGGTGCGGCATTTCACCAGGCGTACCGGAGAGCCCTGGACGGCGCCGGCAATACCGATCTCGTCACAGCCCTTGGGCAGGATCGCGTAGTCGAAGCCGGAACCGGCCACGAAGGTGCATGACGGCGGCACGCCAAAGCACATGGTGAGCGGGATCGGCTCCTCGTCCTTGTAGTGCTCCGTCATCACCTGCCACATATGGGATCCCGGTGAGATCATGAACGTGCCCACGTTGCCCCAGCGGAAATTCATACGGTTGTAGCCGATGTGGCTGCCGCCGTCGAAGTAAGGACCGATCACGCAGGAGATACCGGAGCCGATGCTGAGCTCGGTCTCGAGAGGGGTGTGGCGGATGGCGGTCAACCACTTGTTGACGTCCAGGTCGTCGGTGAGAACTTCCTCCTGCACCGGCGCTTCATCCTGGGAGATGATCACCGGCTTGATCGGATGATCAATGGCGCGGGCCACCTTCTTCACCCGGTCCAGCGAGTTTTCCCAGCCGAACAGTTCCTCGACCACGCGGATGTCGCCGAACAGGTTGGTGATGGCGCGCACGTGCGGGTATCCCTTCACGTTGTTGAACAGCATGGGCAGACTGCCATCGAAAATTTTCTGCAGGCCGGTGATCTCCAGGTCTGGATTAACTTCCTTATCCGTTTCGATCAGGTAGCCCTTGGAGCGGAACCATTCCACGGCTTCACGTAGATCCTTGACGCCCACTCTGCTCGCCTCTTTGCTATCGTCCTTGCTCGCTTTGATTACGGCCTTGCTCGACATATCGTTCATGGCATTTTCTCCTTTGTTTCCAGTTAATAAATTGGGGGCTGTCATTACTTGTGCTGCTGAAGATGCGTGACCTTGGCCCGCATCTGCCCCTCCCAGCGCTGCGCGAAATCGGTCGAAATGCCGAATTGGTCAAGAACCCGGGCGACGACGTGATTGACGATGTCGTCGACGGTTTCCGGGTGGTTGTAGAAAGCAGGCATGGGCGGCATGATCGTGACGCCCATGCGCGACAGCTTGAGCATGTTCTCAAGATGAATGTCACTTAGCGGCATCTCGCGCGCCACCAGCACCAACCGACGCCGCTCCTTCAGAATCACATCTGCTGCCCGATGAACGAGGTGGTCGCCGACCCCATTCGCAATGGCCGCCAAGGTGCGCATTGAACAAGGAACGATAACCATCCCGTCGGTCACGAAGGAACCGGAAGAGACCGAAGCCCCCATGTTGCCTTCCGCATGGTTCACCGAGGCCAACGCCTTGACCTGCTGCACCGTCAGATTGGTCTCGTGCTCGATGGTCTGCATGGCCCACTTGCTGAGAACCAGGTGGGTTTCGACGTCCGTACCCTGCAGAGCCTCCAGCAGGCGTATCCCGAAAACGGCGCCAGTGGCACCGGTGATGCCAACGATAAGCCTCTTCATGTTTTCTCCTAGAAAAACAAACCGGCGCACTGGGCCTCGCCGAATGAAAGTCCATTTTGTGGACGCCTTAAGATATTCTGCCGATACCTTGGTACCGCTTCCGTTACCGGCTGTTGGATAGAACTATAGCAACCAAGCCAAACGCTGACAATACAGAAATGAAATATAAACTTCCACATTGTGGATATACAAGCAGGAAGAGCAAAGGAACTGAGAGAAAGGCGAGAGGCGGCTATGAGCGAATGCCAGTTTGAGGGAAGTCAATGGCAGGCATGAAAACCCGCACTGGTGCGCAGGGGAGCGCACTGGCGCATGCTTCCTCACGATTTGCGCCGTGGCCGGCCGTGTATCAACAGACCCGGTGCTGGTTCAAAGGGTTCAAAGCAGGTTGTTTTGAGGCAATGGCGCATGCTTTGCACATGGTGCTGCGGCTTGGCTCAGGGCGCGAACCGGCGCTCACTGCCGCCTACATGGACCCACGACAGCTCAAGGATGGCGACTATCACCCAAGGATGTTTCGAGCAGTTCAATCTCCGCCCTGATCATCGACGCTATTTCTTTTTGGCGCTCTTCGGTCATCCGGCTCGATATTGCACCGACGCTAATCGCCAGGAAAGGTTCTTCGAACCGGGCGTGAATGGGCAGGCCCACCGAGGTGGCGCCCGGAGTTATATGAGAGTCGTTTACCGCGTATCCCAAATCCTGGCAGCGTTTCAGCATGCGCATCAATACTGGAACCGTCTGATTGTTGTACGCAGCCAATCGGAGTGCGTTGGCAGAGACGATTTTCTCCACGATTTGATCGGGTAGTGACATCAAAAGGGCTAGGCCACCTGCGCCCACGCCTAAGGGTCTACGCGTTCCCACGTCCAGCGTCAGGGCTTTGATTGGAAACGAGCCTTCTGTACGGTCAATGCAAACCGTGTCAAAGCCGCTTCGTATTGTGAGGAATACGGTATCCCCGGTCTTTGCCGAGAGCCGCACCAGAGACGAGTGACAGATGTCCCGCAGGTTGAAGTTCGACGAAGCAGAAGCGGCCAGACCGAGTTCAAAGATCAGATGACCCAGGGAGTAACGCCGCGTCTCTGGATCCTGCTTCACCATCCCTTCCGCTATCAAGCACTTCAGGATGCGATGCGCGGTCGGCCGCTCCAGTTTGGCAAACCGGGAAATGTCAACCAGGCGCAACCCGGTGCTGTTGCGCGACGCTATCACGCGCATAACCTGCGCAGCTCGCTCGATGCTTTGTGTTCCGCCGCGTGACTTCTTAACTGTATTCATACTGACCCTTTCTATGTCCACTTTGTGGAATTATATTTGTTGTGCCAGGATTGTCAATGCCTATGTAAATTGTTAAAGTCCTGTTAAATAAAGAATCATTAGTAGAAAGCTAACTCTTAATTTTGGTTCACATAATGGAATTATTGAGGAGCTACTATGGAAGACCAAGTGATCCTGGTCGATGAGAGTAACCATGAGATCGGTGTTGCGGGAAAGATGGCCGCCCATCGAAGCGGCAGCATGCAGCGCGCCCTTTCCGTTTTTGTTTTCGACGCTTCAGGCAGGCTCCTTTTGCAGAAGCGTGCCTCGATAAGGTTCAAGTTCACAGCGCTCCTTATGGAAGGGAGGGGGTATGTCCGGAAATTCGATTGGCAGGCTCTTTGCGGTAACGAGCTTCGGTGAAAGTCACGGACCGGCGATTGGCTACATCATTGACGTGCGCCACCCGGCTACACTCGGGGACGATTAAGGCTATGTCTCAGGCTATGTCTCGAACCGAACTGCAGACGACGATAAGCAGCTATCTGAGCAAGCATAATGTTGCCACGCTTGCCACCCACGGTCCCGATGGGCCGTGGGCATCGGCGGTTTTCTATGTCAGCCACGAGCTGAGCCTCTACTTCCTCTCGGCCCCCACCACCCGTCACTGCCGCAATCTGGACAGCGACTCGCGTGCCGCGGCGACCGTGCAGGAGGACTACTCCGAATGGAAGAAAATCAAGGGCATCCAGATGGCAGGCAGGATATCGCGATTGGCTGGGCTGGAGTGCGCTCACGCCGCGAGCCTGTACGCTCGCAAGTTCGCGTTTGCCGATCCCGGACGCGCATCCGGCGCTATTGCAGCGGCGATGGCCAAAATTTCCTGGTACAAGCTGGAGCCGGACAGCGTTTACTTTATCGACAACTCGCTCGGCCTTGGACACAGGGAGCGGTTCGACGTCGGGGATTAGGTCAGCTTGGGGGTTGCCAGCACATGCATCCACAGCAGCGCGGCCGACGACCGGCTCGGGGCCCTACTTCTTCAGCAGATAGCCGAACTTCTCCATCGCCACGCGCGCCTTCTCCGGGCTCGGCATATTCACCTTGGGGAACTTGTCGCGCCAATGAAACGGGCGGCAGGCGTCGATGATCGCGCGCGAGTTGGTGTTGTTGCCCCTGGCCTTTTCTTCCGGCGGGATGCGCGGGTCGAGTGGCGTGCTCCAGGTGTTGGTGATGATGTCGATCGACGTAGCCGGATCGGAGCGGGTCAGCATCGCCCACATCAGATCCTCCAGATTGCTCACGTCGATGTCGTCGTCCACGACGACCACGTACTTGCCGGCATAGGCGCCCGCGTGGCACATCGCGGCCACGTGCCCGGCCTGCTTGGAATGCCCCGCGTAGCGTTGCTTGATCGAAACGCCGAGCAGCAGGCGCGAGCCCCCCACCTCGTGCGCCCACACCGCCGTCACGTCCGGTACGCCTGCGGCCGCGATGTGCTTGCGAATTAGTGCCGAGCGCGTGATGGCGCGGTAGCGCGCCTGCTCTTCCGGCGGGCGCTGCGGCGGGCAGCCGAGGATGATCGGGTCGTTGCGGTGGTAAATGGCCTTGATGTCGAGTACCGGCTCTTCGCGGATGTCACTGCCAAAGTATCCGGTCCATTCGCCGAAGGGCCCCTCGAGCCTGCGCTTGTTCGGCTGCACGAAGCCTTCGATCACCATCTCGGCGTTGGCGGGAATCGGCAGGCCGGTGACCTTGCCCTTCACCACCTTCACCGGCTTGCCGCGCAGGCCACCGGCGATGTCGAGCTCGCACACGCCGTAGGGCATCTCGCTGCAGGCCACCAGGAACTGCAGCGGATCGCCGCCGACGACGATCACGACCGGCATCGGCTCGTTGCGCGCCTGGTACTTGTCGCGATGGATGCGGCCGTGCTTGCCCGGGGACATGTAGAATCCGAGCGAGTTCTTGTCATGGATCATGACGCGATACGTACCCACGTTGATCCACTTCTCCTCGGGATCGATGGTGATGTTGTAGCTGCCGGTCCCGATGTAGCGTCCGCCGTCGCCCTCGTGCCACAGCGGCACCGGGAACCTGGTGATGTCGATATCGTCGCCAGTGATCACATTCTCCATCACCGGGCCGGTCTCGACGTATTGGTGCGGGATAAGCTTGAGCTCGCGCATGTAGTTTTCGAGAAAAGCCTGCGACAGCTCCAGCTTGGTGAAATCGAGCGGAAAGCCGAGCGTCATGTTCTTGCGCCTGCCGCCGAAGAAGTTGGTCAGGACCCGCTGACCTTTCTTGCAGCCCGGGACTTCGTCAAAAATCAAGCACGGCGCGTTCTCGTCATGCTGGACGAGTTCCGTCGCCATGCCGATATCCTCCTGCCATGACGCGCCCTTGACGTGACGGATCTCCCCCAGCTTTTCGGCCTGGACGATCCACTCGCGCAGGTCCGTGTACGGGATGTCGAAGCCTTGGCCGGCGCTCGGCCGGGCGCCTTCGTTGGCAACACTGCCCATCGGGCTGCCCATGGCATCGCTTGTGTTCAGCTTGTCGTTCATTGCGTCCGTCCTTTCGGTTCGTTCAGATATTCCATAATATGGACCTCAGGGTCCAAGCCGATCTCTGCACGCGCTTGCGTCAGATATGCAGCATTTGCTGACGCTGCGGATCATGTTCGACGCAATGGTAGCACCCGGTTTTCGACAAATTACAAGACGAATTGAATAAATGCTCCCACATGGTGGACAATACATTCCATGACAAGGATAGGTTCAGGACGCATCAGGAAATCGCTCTGGGCGCGCAGCGAATGCTGTGCCTTGACCTGAGTCGGGATACCTCATGCTGAAGACACTCAACTGCGTCATCCGGCGCGACCTGCTGCTGGCGTTTCGTCGCCGTTCGGACGTGCTGACCACCTTGTTCTTCTTTGTCATCGTGGCAACACTGTTTCCGCTGGGGGTCGGACCGGAGCCGGCGCGGTGGGTGCCGAGGCTAGCGGACTCGGCAGCAGCGCGCATCTGCTGCTGCTGGGCGGCGTACTGGCAGGCGCAGCAGCGCTGGCGCCCTGGGCCACGGCGGCGGCGTTGCGCATTTCTCTTGAATAAGGTGGCACAGTGCTTGCTTCATCGAGGGGCAATATCCACGATGCGTCGGGATGTGTTCATGAGCGACTTTATTCCTTCTAGCAGCAGCGATTTGGGCGATGCCGAGGGGTACACTCGCGGGCCGGTATGTGTCTTTTTCTTAATTTCGAGAAATTTGATTTCGCGGCTCGCCAGTATCACCGTATAAGCCACCCAGACCATAATTTTTGGAAGCATTACCGCAGGTGTCTATCTCCAACAGCATTCTTTCCGATACACGCGAATCGAGCCGCATGCGCTGGTTCAAATACGCGTCGCCGCAGGCCTTTTTCCCGGTTGCGGGAAAACTGGTTCCCTGGTTTGCCGCCATTGCGGTAATTCTTGGCGTGATCGGTCTGTACATCGGCTTTTTCGTCGCGCCGACCGATCACCAACAGGGCGACGCGTACCGCATCATCTTTGTGCACGTGCCGGCGGCATGGATGTCCATGTTCATCTATCTGGTGATGGCATTCTGGGCCACCATCGGCCTGGCCTTCAATACGCGCATGTCATCGATGATGGCCAGCGCGCTGGCGCCTACCGGCGCCATGTTCGCCTTTCTCGCCTTGTGGACCGGCGCCCTGTGGGGCAAGCCAACCTGGGGCGCCTGGTGGGTCTGGGATGCGCGCCTGACCTCCACGTTGATTCTGCTGTTTCTGTACTTCGGTTTCATGGCGCTTCAGGCTTCCATCGACGAGCCGCGGCGCGCCGACAAGGCTGGCGCCGTGCTCGCCCTGGTCGGCGTCATCAATGTTCCGGTCATTTATTTTTCCGTGCAGTGGTGGAATACCCTGCACCAGGGCTCGTCAATCAATTTGACGAGCGCACCGACGATGGCGATGACCATGCTGGCGGGCATGCTGATCATGGCATTGGCGTTCTGGGCCTATACCATTGCAATAACGCTGGTGCGCGTGCGCTGCATCATGCTGGAGCGCGAACGGCACACCGATTGGGTCAAGCAATACGTGGAGGCCAAGCAATGATCTGGGCAAGCTGGAGCGATTTTTTCGCGATGGGCGGTTACGCCCTGTACGTGTGGGGCTCGTTTGTTGTTATCTGCGGATGCATGGCGGGTGAAGTCCTGTTGCTGCGGCAGCAGGGCAAATCGATACTCGCACAACTCGTCAACGCGCGCGCAGCCAATGCGCCGCACAAAGGGGAAAAACAATGAAACCAAGGCATAAACGCCTGACCATGATCGCGGTCGGGCTGGCCGCGCTGGCATCGGCGGCGGGGCTGGTGCTGTCGGCATTCCAGAAGAACATCGTCTTCTTCTTCACGCCGACCCAGGTGCTGGCCGGCGAAGCACCGCAGCAGGGCCGCAGCTTCCGCATGGGCGGCATAGTCGAGGAGGGCAGCATCAAGCGCCAGGCTGATGGCTTGTCCGTGGCGTTCGTGGTGACCGACAAAGTGCAGCGCGTCAATGTGCACTATCGCGGTTTGCTGCCTGACTTGTTCAAGGAAGGAAAAGGCGTGGTGGCGCAAGGCAAGCTGGGCTACAACAAGCTTTTTCTGGCCGACGAAGTACTGGCCAAGCATGACGAAAACTACATGCCCCCGGAGGCTGCTTACGCCCTGAAAAAAGGCGAAGAGGCCAAGCTGGCCGCCGGCGTCGCCGCCCCCACCCAGACCAAGGATGCCAAATGATTCCTGAACTCGGTAATTTTTCCTTGATGCTGGCGCTGAGCCTGGCGCTGATACTAGGCACCGTTCCGATCGTCGGATCGTTTCGCGGCAATGAACGCTGGATGGCGCTGGCGCGACCGGCGGCCACCGGGCAGTTCGTGTTCACCTCGATCGCATTGGTATGCCTGATCTATTTGTTTGTCGCCAACGATTTTTCGGTGCTCAATGTCGCCACCAATTCGAACTCGATGCTGCCGGTGTATTACCGCGTCGCCGCCTCTTGGGGTAGCCACGAGGGCTCCTTCCTGCTGTGGACCTGGATGATGGTGTTGTGGACCTTTGGAGTTGCCCGGTTCAGCCGTCAGTTGCCGGATGAAACCATCGCGCGCGTGCTCGGCGTGATGGGCTTGATCAGCGTCGGTTTCCTGTGCTTCATGCTGTTCACCTCGAATCCGTTTGACCGCCTGCTGCCGGGCGCGGTGGACGGGCGCGACCTCAATCCCCTGCTGCAGGATTTCGGCATGATCATTCATCCGCCGCTGCTGTACATGGGCTATGTCGGCTTCTCGGTCGCTTTTGCCTTTGCCATCGCGGCACTGATGGGTGGGCAACTCGACGCCGCCTGGGCGCGCTGGTCGCGGCCGTGGACCATGGCCGCGTGGGTGTTTCTGACGCTTGGCGTTTTCATGGGCAGCTTCTGGGCCTACTACGAACTCGGCTGGGGCGGCTGGTGGTTTTGGGATGCGGTGGAAAACGCATCGTTCACGCCGTGGCTGGTCGGCACCGCGCTGATCCATTCGCTGGCCGTCACCGAAAAGCGCGGCAGCTTCAAGAACTGGACGGTGCTGCTGGCCATCGTTACTTTCTCGCTGTCGCTGTTGGGCACCTTCCTGGTGCGTTCCGGTGTGCTGACGTCGGTACACGCTTTTGCGACTGATCCGAAACGCGGTCTTTACCTCCTGATCTTCCTGGTCATCGTGATTGGCGGTTCGCTGGCGCTGTACGCCTGGCGCGCACCCAAGGTCGGCCTGGGCGGCCGCTTCAGCCTGGTCTCGCGCGAATCCATGTTGCTGCTCAATAACGTGCTGCTGCTGACGGCGGCCGTCACCGTGTTGCTGGGCACGCTGTACCCCTTGTTCCTCGATGCGCTCGGTCTCGGCAAAATCTCGGTCGGCCCGCCGTATTTCGAGGCGGTTTTCGTCCCCTTGATGGTTCCGGTTCTGTTGCTGATGGCGGTGGGGCCATTCGTGAGCTGGAAAGAGGCGTCCTTCCAGGACGTATTGCTGCGTCTGCGCTGGATTGCTCTGGCGGTACTGGTGATGGCAGCGGCGGGGGTTTTGCTGTTCTCGCCGTCACCGATGGTGGCGCTCGGTGTTGGCTTGGCGATCTGGATCTTTCTGGCCACCGCCTCCCACCTGCTGCAGCGGCTGCGCCAGGCGCCGGCCGGCACCTCGCTGTGGCAGCGAATCAGCAGTCAGCCGCGCAGCTATTGGGGCATGCTGGTGGCGCACGCCGGCATTGGCGTGTTCGTGATCGGCGTGACGCTGGTCAAAGGCTACGATGCCGCCCAAGACGTCCATATGCGTGTCGGCGAAAGTGCCAGCGTCGGGGGCTATACCTTCGTCCTGACCGACATGAAGGACATCAAGGGCGCCAACTTCACTGCCTTGCAAGGGACCTTCGAGGTCAGCTACGACGGCCGCAGGATGGCGACGATGAAGCCGGAGAAGCGCTTTTATCCGGTGCCAAAAATGCCGATGACCGAAGCCGCGATCAACCGGGGCTTTACGCGCGATCTCTATGTATCCATGGGGGAAGCAGCGGGTCCGGATTCATGGCTGGTGCGCGTGCAGCACAAGCCCTTTGTGAGCTGGATCTGGTTCGGCTCCCTGATCATGGCTTTCGGCGGCTTTCTGGCGGCATCCGACCGGCGCTACCGCATGGCTGTGCGCAAGCGGGAGCCATTGGCGCAGTCGGCCGCCAGCGGCGCCAAACCAATCAACGCTGCTGCATAGGGGGCCGGACCATGAAGCGTTTTCTTTTGCCGCTGGGCCTGTTCCTCGCACTGGTGGTGTTTCTGGGTATCGGACTGGGTTTGAATCCACGCGAGGTCCCATCGCCTTTCATTGGCAAACCGGCACCGGCCTTCAAGCTGACGCAACTGCATGAGCCCGCCAAAAGCATCTCGCCGCAGGATATGGTGGGCCAGGTCTGGCTGCTCAATGTCTGGGCCTCGTGGTGTGCTGCGTGCCGCGTCGAACACCCGTTTCTGATGGATTTGGCCAAGGCCGGCGTGGTGCCAATTCTGGGCCTCAACTACAAGGACGGGCGTGAAGCGGGGATCCGCTGGTTGCAACATTTCGGCGATCCCTACCAGGCATCCGCATTCGACTCAGACGGCCGCATCGGCATCAACTACGGCGTCTATGGTGTGCCTGAGACCTTCGTCATAGACAAGCTCGGGGTGATCCGCATGAAGCATATTGGTCCGGTCAACGCCGAAGTCATCCATAAAAAAATCTTACCTTTGATTAAAGAGTTGAACCGTGCTTAGATTATTGATTGCTTGTTTGCTGGTGCTATCGACTGCTCTCGCCCACACCAAGGAAGCGCAACCGGCGGCGGCCAACCCGGCGCTGGAAAAACATGTCATGGCGATCTCCGAGGAGCTGCGCTGCCTGGTGTGCCAGAACCAGACCATCGCCGACTCGAACGCCGATTTGGCGATCGACCTGAGAAACCAGGTGCGCGAAAAACTCGAACAAGGCATGTCGGACAAGGACATTCTGGCCTACATGGTGCAGCGTTACGGTGATTTCATTCTGTACCGCCCCCCCTTCAAGGCGACCA
>JBCKNC010000058.1:0-15488 GCA_038902915.1 Polaromonas sp. | reverse complement strand
CAGCGCAATTCGCGTTCGATGCGCTGGCGCATGGCATCGGCCGCAACCGGCTCACCGTGGGTGATGAAGGTCTGTCGCGGAACAGTGGAAAAACCGCGCATCCACTGCACGATCTCGGCAGCATCGGCATGGGCCGACAGGTTGTCCAGCGAAGCTACCTCCGCGCGGATGGGCACATCCTGGCCATGAATTCGCACGCTGGTCGCGCCGCCGACTATATTCGCACCGCGGGTGCCGCCAGCCTGGAAACCTGCGAAAAGAATGGTGTTGCGCTGGTCCGGTGCGAAGGCCTTGAGGTGGTGCACGACGCGTCCGCCCGTGACCATGCCGCTGGCGGCGATGATCACCATCGGCCCATGCTTGGCATTCAGGGCGCGCGATTCGTCTGGTGTATTGACGATCGTTGCCGCGTGGCACATCGCATCAGACTGCTCGGGCGTTAGTCGGTGCTCGTTACGGTGCCGGTGGTAGATCCGCGTCGCGTTGGCGGCCATCGGGCTGTTCAGGTACACCGGCAGGTTGTCAATGATGCCGCGCTCCTTGAGCAGGTGGACGCAGTACATCAGGTTTTGCGCCCGCCCGACGGCAAATGCCGGGATGACCACGACACCGCCGCGCGCCGCCGTGCGGTTGATGACCTGGCCCAGTTTGATCAGGGGATCGCTGGCCTCGTGCAGGCGATTGCCGTAGGTCGATTCCACCACCAGATAGTCTGCACCGGGCACGCGCGTCGGAGCCGCCATGATCAGGTCGTTGGGTCGGCCAATGTCACCGGAGAAAAGGATAGACCGACTGCCGTCATCGATACGAATGAAGGCCGAGCCCAGCATATGGCCGGAGGGGGCGAGATTGGCACTCAGTCCTGGAGCCGGCTCCCAATCCTTCAGGAACGGCTGCGGCATAAACTGCCTGAGGCAGCGTACCGCGTCCTCGCGGGTATACAGAGGCAGTGCGGGATGATGTTTTGAGAGGCTATGGCGGTTGGCATACGCTGCTTCCTCCTCTTGCAGGTAACCGCTGTCGAGCAGCAGGATGCTGCACAGCTCGTGCGTTGCTTCAGAGCAGTACACCTTGCCCTTGAAGCCTTGTTTGGCCAACAGCGGCAGGTAGCCACTGTGGTCGATGTGGGCGTGGGTAAGGATCACCGCGTCGATGGAGCTCGCGGCGACCGGCAGCGCGGCCCAGTTGCGCAGCCGGAGCTGCTTGAAGCCCTGGAAAAGGCCGCAGTCAACGAGCACCGAGGCGCCGCGGTGCCGCAGCAGGTATTTCGATCCGGTTACGGTGCCGGTGGCGCCGAGAAATTGCAGTTCCATCATTGTTGTCCTTCTGATTGATTGTGCTGACGCCTGGTGACCATGCTGGCAGGCATCGATCCCAAGGAGGCAGAATTTCGCCCGAACCCCCAGCCAAATTTGAAATGCACAAAGATGATGGTGCTCAGCATGGCGGCAAAGAAGCACCAGACCGAAAACAACGCAAGTTCAAAAAATTCATAGGCGATCCCGAACAGGATAAGCGCCAGCACCCCAAAAATCCTGATCGTCACATGGCTCGAAAAGAAGCAGCTGACGCATGTGGCGGCCAGATACAAAAATATCACCGGAAGTTCGTAGAAGTGCGGCGAGACATACACGATGTTTTTTTCGACCACAGCGGTGAGAGGAAAAACAATGAGCTGGTAAAGAAGGTACAGGCCGACCAGAAGGCCAATTGCCTGAAACCCCCAGATCACCTTGCGCCGCCATGGCACAGTTTCCAGCAAGACTATCGCGAACGGCACAAACATCGGCCACAGCACATGAGAAAACAGCGAAAACAGGTACATCATTACGATGTTGAGCTGTGGCGCATCAAATTTGAAGGATAGCCACAGTACACCCTCTACGAGCTGCTGTAGCCCAAATAGCAGTGGGATCGCTGCAAAAGGAATTTCTGTATTTCGTCTTACCAAGCGCAACATCGCCACGCCCAAAACAGTCAAGGCAGTACCGGCTATGAAGCTCGCAGTCGCAGAGAAGCACATGGTGCGGGCGTCCAGGGTATCGCGTCAGTGCTTCCGCGAGTCAGCCGGTTGAGGCTGGACAGGCGTTCTTGAAAGCCGCTTGTGTATCGAGCGGGGGCCAAGATTCTCGTCGGGATTCCGTCGACAGGCTGGCTCCTTCGAGGTGGGGTGTTGATGGGGGATGATATTTTTCATCTGAGTTGTTTTCACCCTTTGACACGGAAATTGATCATCATGTCGGCCTCCGCATGCTCCAGGTTGTGGCAGTGGAAAACATAGGTCTGGTCACCGGAGAAGTCGTGGGAGAAATCAACGGCGACCTTCACCGTTTCACCCGGCCACACCAGCACCGTGTCCTTCCAGCCCAGGTCGCTCGCCAATCGGCCGCGGCCGAAACGTGCGCCCGCGGATATCTGACGCGGGCTGTTCAGCCGCTCCACGACTTGAATCGGAAAACCGTGCATGTGCATGGGGTGCGGCATGCCGCGCTCCGGGTTGCTGATGCTCCATATTTCCACGGCACCGCGCTTCACTTCGAACGAGATTTCGTCCATTTTGAAGGTTCGCCCGTTGATCAGAAAACGCATCCGCTCCATCGACAACTCAATCTTCCGCTCGGTGGCACCCTCGGGGCGAATCGGGCGAATTTCGGAAAGCCTCAAAGGAATCGGCGCGGCAAGGCGCTCTCCTTTGGTTACCGACAGCTTCAGAACGTTGAACTCCGCGCCCAGCGGCAGGCGTGATGAGCCCATGCTGCCCATCATCCGCTCCATCATCCCCGTCATGATTCCGGGGGCGCCTTCGTTTTCCATGGGATCGAACGCCAGGCTCTTGAGGAAAATATCTTCTCCGGGCTGCGCCTGCCCGGCATCGAACAGAACTTCGAGCCGCTCGCCAGGCGAGAGATACGCCTCGGCGACTGTATGGGGCTGGTCGAGCAGGCCGCCGTCGGTGCCGATGACTGAAAAATTCAGCAGTGTCTGTCCCTTGACAAAGGCGAGCCGGTAAATCCGCGCGTTGGAGCCGTTGAGCAGCCGGAAACGGTAGATGCGCGGGGTGACGCTCAGATAGGCATTGGGTGTCAGGTTGCACAGAATGACGTCGCCCAGCCAGCCCATCATGGCCTCGTGCATATTGGGCTGGTAACGCATCCCTCCCGCCGCGTCGAACTGTTTGTCCTGGATGACGAGCGGCACATCGGTTTCTCCGAGCCGCAGATCGAGCGCCTTGCTCAGCCTGCGCTGGTCTTCGTCTTCGACCAGGAAGAAGCTCGCCAGGCCGCCGTAGGCCTGTTTGGCGGTAAATTTGTGCGCGTGGGTGTGGTACCAGTAGGTGCCGCCGCGATTTTTCACTTTGAAGTCGTATTCAAAGCGGCCGCCGGGGCCAATGCTGCTCGCCGGGTGGCCGTCCATGTCACCGGGAACGTCCAGACCATGCCAGTGGATGATGGTTGGCTCTTGCAGCGCGTTGTGCAGCGTGGCCTGGAAACGGGCGCCGCTTTCGATGCGCAGGATGGGATTCTGATAGGCCTTGCCCGCTTGCTCAGTCTGATAGAGCAGGAATGGCGCGGGCTGGCCCTTGAGGACGGGCAAGCTCGCGGCGGTCGCGCGGATTTGCAGCGGCCCGGCCACATCCAGCACGCCAAACGGCCCGCTAGCGCCGGGGATGAACAGCTTTTGCTGGAAGTTTTCTGCCCTGATCGGATCGAACGGGTAAGGGTTGATGGGTGCTGAGGACAACCCATCGGGTCGACGCCCGCCCAGGTACATGGCAGCGGCACCTGCTCCACCCGCCAGGGCGACCACACCAGCAAGCTGGAAAACGTTTCTTCGGTTAATCATAAATATCCTCTTGGAGTGAAAGCTTGAGAAAAGTTGAGAAAGGGAAAGTCATTTGGCGTGCATGCCAACCATGTAGTAACCGTAGTCTTGATACATCTCTACTTCTCCAGTTGTTGAGGGTAAGGCTTTGGTGGTTGCCGCCCCCAATGGGGAATGAACCTTGGGGTACGGCGGGCGTATGCTTCAAACTCTTCGCCGAACTGCTTGCGCATCTCCGCCTCTTCAGTGATGGCCAGACGCCCGTACATGATCAGCAGAATCGGGAACATCACCAGCGTCAGCAGCGTCGGCCACTGCAGCAGGAAACCCAGAAGAACGAGTACGAAGGCCACGTACTGAGGATGGCGAATTCGTGCATAAGGACCTGTCACGGCTAGGCTATTGCGCCGCTGTGCGTCGTAAAGAACTTTCCATGCCGTGGACAATAGGTAGAAGCCGAAGCCCAGGAAGACATAGCTGGCGATGTGCAACGGGTCGAAGTGGGGGTCGCCCTTTTCGCCCAATAGCGTTGACCACAGGTGGCCGCTGTTGTGGGACAGCAGGTCCAGGTTCGGGTACCTGGTCTGCAGCCAGCCCGACATCAGGTAGATGGACAGCGGAAAGCCGTACATCTCGACGAACAGCGCGACGACGAAAGCGCCAAAAGCCCCGAAGGTTCGCCAGTCGCGGGCTGTCTGCGGCTTGAAGAAGCTGAACGCGAACATCAGGAAGATGGCCGAATTGAGGACGACGAGCATCCACAGTCCGTAGGCGGGGGCGCCGTTCATGGCTGCTCTCCGGTTTTAGGTGGCTGGGATGCCGCAGAGTTGTCAGGATGCTGCTGGCCGTTGTGGTTGTGGCCCGGGCTGCCACCGTGTCCTCCGTGCCCTCGATGCATGAAGACGTGCATACCCATGCAAGCCAGGAGCAGCAGGAACGGCAGCGCGGCAAAGAAGTGAGCACGGTGCTCGCTGAGCAGGAAGTACGCGGCAATGCCGCCCATGACGATCAGTCCGATCGAATAGCGTGAGCCCCAGAAGCCCTTCGGCTCGGAGTCGTACTGGGAATGGTCGTGATGTATTGAAATCTCCAGAAGGGCTTCATGGTAGGCAAGCGTTATGGTCGATTCACTGTATCCCGGTACCAAAATGACGGCTTGATCCATATCAAACAGGACGCGAGAACATCTCTGAGTAACTTTATTTGGCGAACGGGTCAATCGACGTGTCGTCAGCGACTTTGGTGAAGCGTGGCTTCTGCACGCCTTCAATCACGACCTTTTCATTGAACATCACGGCTGGCCGCACCCACAGACCGTGCTCGCCGGGGGTTATTGGGGTCAGACGCCAATTTCATTGCGATGCAGAGCATCGCACCCGGCGGGCGTGCCAAAGGCACGATAAATTTGGACTCTGACCCCAAAAACCCCCAGCGTCATCGGCTCCAAGGTTTCGCTATGACGAACGGTGCCGACCACGTCATACAGCATGCCCTTGTAATGACGGTAGCGGCCAGGAGGGGTTTCAATCAGCGGTCGGAAGTTATCAAGCATGTTTGAAAGCGGTGAAGGGGTGAAGAGGTGAAGGGGTGATAGTTGCCAATTAAGCCGTGCATAAGAAGCGCAGTGGGACAATAGGGGGCTATGCATCCTAAAGCCTTACTAGACAGTTGTTCCGAGCTTCTCAAGCAGGTTCTTAAATTTGACCACCCGGCAGACATGGTTCTGTCGCGCTATTTCCGTGAGTTTCGCCTCGGCCCGCGTGAGCGTGCTACGGTGGCTGAAACCATTTACGGCGTGCTGCGCAAAAAAAATCTCTTCACCTATCTGGCGCAGCACGGCAGCGGCCCGCCTGAGCGCCGCTTGGCGATTTTGGGTTTTACTGCACCGCGCGATTTCTTGATGGCGGCTTTGACCGATCAGGAAATCGATTGGCTGAACCGCTGCGATCAGGTCAAACCCGCCGACTTGATGGAGCTGCACCGCCACAACCTGCCGCAGTGGCTGGTTGAGCCTTTGAAGGCGCAACTGGGTGACGACTTTTGGCCATTGGTCGAAAGCCTTAATGCACCTGCTGGCTTGGACATGCGCGTCAACACGCTCAAAGACAAGCGCGCCGATATTCAAAAAGAGCTGCAAAAAGCCGGGCTGAAAACCGTGGCTACGCCGTATTCGCCATGGGGCTTGCGGCTGGCCGATAAATCGCAACTGGGCAAGCTCGATGCCTTCACACGCGGCGCGATTGAAGTGCAGGACGAGGGTTCGCAGTTGCTGGCCCTGCTGGTAGATGCCAAGCGCGGCGAGATGGTGGTTGATTTTTGCGCCGGTGCTGGCGGCAAAACGCTGGCCCTTGGTGCCAGTATGCGCAGCACCGGGCGGCTGTATGCGTTTGACACCTCGGGCCATCGGCTGGCTGCGCTTAAACCGCGGCTGGCGCGCAGCGGTTTGTCAAATGTTCACCCTGTGACGATTGCGCATGAGCGTGATGACCGCATCAAACGCCTGGCCGGCAAGATTGATCGGGTGCTGGTCGATGCGCCATGCTCCGGCCTGGGTACGCTGCGGCGCAATCCGGACCTGAAATGGCGGCAAAACCCCAAGGCCATTGCCGAGCTGGTGGCCAAGCAAACGGCTATTTTGCAGAGCGCAGCGCGGCTTTTAAAGCCCGGCGGGCGACTGGTTTATGCCACCTGTAGTGTTTTACGTGAAGAAAATGAAGAAATAGCGGAAGCTTTTTCAAATGCAAATAAAGACTTCAACGTGCTTGATACGGCACCTATATTGACCCCTCTAGGGGTGGAACATGCCGATAAACTGTGCCGTGGCCCCTACCTGCGGCTATGGCCATATCGGCATCAGACCGACGGGTTTTTTGCAGCTATTTGGCAGAAGTCGATGTAATTTTGGTGGCGGATGCACACTCTTTAACGTTCTGGAGTTATTGGGGTCAGACACCAATTTCGCTGCGGTGCATCGGAGTTTTTGGGGTCAGAGTCCAAATTCATCGTGCCCTTGGCACGTCCTTCGGGTGCGATGCTTTGCATCGTAATGAAATTGGCGTCTGACCCCAATAACTCGAGCCGTAGGCTAGTCGAATTTGGGCTCTGACCCCAAAAACTCTTGAACAGTTTTTTGGTTTGGCGGCGTACTCCATTTGAGGGCCCATCAGGGCTATGTTTTTCAGACTGACCGGTTTACAATTGGCGATATTCAAACGCAGTTGCATGATTGCAATTTTGGCGGGCGGCTGAGGCAGATTAATGAAAGGACTTTTATGATGTTTTTTGATGCGGCTCTTGACTGGCTTGCCAATGGCTTGCTGACAGCGAGCTGGTGGCAAATTGTGCTCTACACCCTGGTGACGACGCACATCACGATTGCCAGCGTGACCATCTATCTGCACCGCCACCAGGCGCATCGTGCGATGGATCTGCATGCCATTCCGGCGCATTTTTTCCGGTTCTGGTTGTGGCTGGGTACTGGGCAAGTCACCAAAGAATGGGTGTCCATTCACCGCAAACACCACGCCAAATGCGAGACCGCTGAAGACCCGCACAGCCCACAGACTTACGGCATCAAAAAAGTATTCTGGCAAGGTGCCGAGCTGTACCGTGCCGAGAGTAAAAACAAAGAAACCATGACCAGATACGGTCACGGCACGCCAAGCGACTGGATTGAGCGCAATCTATACACCCCCTATAGCTGGCAAGGCGTGGGCCTGATGATGATCATCAACCTGGCGCTGTTTGGTGCGGCTGGCCTGGCCGTATGGGCTGTGCAGATGATGTGGATTCCGGTTACAGCGGCTGGCATCATCAATGGCATCGGCCACTACTGGGGCTACCGCAACTTTGAAACGCCTGATGCCAGCACCAATGTTTCGCCATGGGGCATCATGATTGGCGGCGAAGAG
Source organism: Polaromonas sp. (assembly GCA_038902915.1). Classification (GTDB taxonomy): domain Bacteria; phylum Pseudomonadota; class Gammaproteobacteria; order Burkholderiales; family Burkholderiaceae_C; genus Polaromonas. The sequence goes on along the minus strand of JBCKNC010000058.1, from coordinate 7,755 downwards.
CTGCACAACAACCACCACACTTACCCGACCTCGGCGAAGTTTTCCGTCAAGCCTTACGAGTTCGACATCGGCTGGGTGTACATCCGGGCGTTGGAGAAAATGGGTCTGGCCACCGTCAAGAAGGTGCCGCCCAAGCTTCAGCTTGGCGACATCCAGCCGGTGGCGGACGAGAAGACGCTTGAAGCCCTGATCGCCCACCGCTACGAGGTGATGGCCGGTTATGCGCGTGAACTGCGCCGCGCCGGCAAGGCTGAGCTCGAGGCGCTGAAAGCCCGCAAGGCCGACATCTCGGTGTTGCAGGCGGCCAACCGCTGGCTGCATCGCGACGCTGACAAGGTTCCGGCCACCGCCAAGCCGCAGATTGCGCAGGCCCGCGCCGAGCACCCGGTACTCGACAAGATGGTCACCATGCGTGAAGAGCTGCGCCAGATGTGGATGAGTACTTCGGCATCGCGCGAGCAACTGGCCACTGATTTGGCAGCCTGGTGCCACCGGGCTGAAGAAAGCGGTATTGCTGCGTTGCGTGAGTTCTCAATGAAGCTGCGGGCAGCCCGCACGTAAGGGTTTTTGGGGTCAGAGCCCAAATTCGCCGAGCCTTTGGCTCGCCCGTAGGGTGCAGTGCTTGCACTGCAGCGAAATTGGTGTCTGACCCCAATAACCCATTAAAAAACCCGCTATCGAGCGGGTTTTTTAATTACTTCAGCTTGATTTCCTTGTATTCCACATGCTTGCGTGCTTTAGGATCAAATTTCATGATCAGCATTTTGTCAGGCGTGGTTTTTTTGTTCTTGGTGGTCGTGTAGAAGTGACCTGTGCCGGCAGTTGATTCCAGCTTGATTTTTTCGCGTCCGCCTTTAGCCATGATATTTCCTAGTCAGTTGGGGACAGAGCTTTGCGCTTTGCGCTGGCGGTCAGTCCCACAAAAAAATTAATTTACTTCGCCACGGGCACGCAGGTCTACCAAGACCGCATCGATGCCTTTTTTGTCGATCAAACGCAGACCGGCTGCAGTGCTGCGCAAGCGCACCCAGCGGTTTTCTGTTTCGACCCAGAAACGGCGGTACTGCAGATTAGGCAGGAACCGACGCTTGGTTTTGTTGTTGGCGTGAGAAACGTTGTTCCCCACCATCGGGCCTTTGCCCGTTACCTGACAGACGCGTGCCATGAGCACTCTCCGTAAAAAATTAAAAAAATCGGATGCCCAAACGTTATTACCTTAAAAAAGCAAGTGTCACGCTTGAGCCAAGCCTTTGATTATAGCCTGAAAACAAAGTTAATCCGTCATTCCATTTCCAAATCATTCGTGTCTAGGCGTCGAGCCGCAGGCAGTGCTGTAGCACGGCAAGGCGAGACAACAACGACAGGGATGATTTGGAAACGGAATCAAGGCTGCACCAGCCCGGCAAATTAGCCATTGAAGCCCGAGATGAAGCGCTGGTCAGTCGTTTGCCACAAACCCGGTCGCCTTGATGATGCGTGCCCAGCGGTCAGCCTCCTGGTCCATTTTCTTGAGGAATTTGTCGCCGCAAATGTCTTGGGAGACGCTCAGGCCTGCGACTGACATCCGTGTCTTGAATTCCGGGGAATTGGAAATTTGCTGATGCGCTTCGGTCAGTCGTTTGACAATGGTGGTCGGCAGATTCTTGGGGCCTGATAAACCAAACCAGACCGTGGTGCTGAGTTGCGGCAACCCCACTTCGGCTACCGTGGGGACATCCGGCAGCTGGGGGGAGCGCTGTTCGCCAGTCGTGGCATAGGCGATGAGCTTACCGGCCTTGATGTGGGGGCTGGCCGTGGCGATTTGCACAAAGCCCAATGGGGCCACGCCACCGAGCATGTCGGTGACCTGTTGCGGGGCGCTCTTATAGGGCACGTGTGTCATCTCGGTCTTCAGGGCTTCGCTCAGCTGGTAGCCCAGAAAGTGCGCAGGGGATCCGGGCGCATAGGAGGAATAGGTAGGAGGGGTCTTCAGAGCCCTGATCCACTGCGACAGTTCGTTGAAGTTTTTCGTGCCGATGCCTGGGTGGCTGGCCAGCACCAGCGCAGCTTCCACGCCTTGGCAAATCTGCGTAAAGTCGCTCCCCTTGTACTTGGCCGTGGGATTGGCGTTGGGGGTAAGGGTCATCATGCCGGCGGTACTGACCAGCAGGGTGTAGCCATCAGCGGGGGCGCGCATGAGAGATTGTGCAGCAATCATTCCACCAACGGCAGGCATGTTTTCCACGATGACGGGTTGGCTCAGGATCTTGCTCAGGCTCTCGGCGAGGGCTCGGGCGTAGATGTCCGGCGGCCCACCTGTGGAGGGTGCCAGAAGCTTGATGGTTTTTTCCGGCCAGTTCTGTGCCTGAGCCCAGGACGAGGCAATAGCGAGCAGGCCGAGTAGCAGTGCCGCTCGTTTGAACATCAGGGTTGGGGCTTTGAGCATCATGGTGAGTCTCCTCGTCAGGTTGTTGTGGATAACTCCACGGTGGGGAAATATGAATCGGCCATCTGGTCTTAGCGCTGGGGCATGTCCTTATAGGAATAGCCGAGGTTGACTGCGGCGTCCTCGGGGATCGCGGGTACGGTTGCATCCCAAGCTAGCCAGTCCTCGCGCATGGCACGAAAGCGTTCCGGGTGGTGATGTGCCAGGTTAGCGCGCTCGCGGGCATCCTGGTTGATGTTGAACAGGTATTCGTTGTCGTCGACCTTGAGGTACTTCCAGTCACTCTGGCGCATGGCACGCTGTTGGCGATGGTTCATGCGCCAGTAGAGCGGGCGCTCGAACTGGCGGGTCGGTTCACTCAGAACCTCGGCGAGCGACACGCCATCAATGGGGTAGTCTGGATGCGGGCGGCCGCCACCGATGTCCAGCAGGGTGGCGGACCAATCCATGGTCATGCAATGCTGCCGGCTTTCCGAGCCTGCGGGAATGACGGCCGGCCAGTGGGCGATCCAGGGCACGCGGATGCCGCCTTCGGTCAGGTCCATCTTGCCGCCGACCAGGGGCCAGTTGTCGGAGAAGCGCTCGCCGCCGTTGTCGCTGGTGAAGACGATGAGGGTGTTGTCCAGCAGGCCTTGCAGGCGCAGGGCCCCGACCAGCCAGCCGATGCCTTCGTCCATGTGGTGGATCATGCGGCGGTAGCTGTGGATGTTGCCGCCGTCCAGATGGAAGAGGTTGTTTGCGACGTCTGCCGCGATGTGTTCATCATCGCGCGTTTCCCAGGGCCAGTGCGGCGCGGTGTAGTGCAGGCTCAGGAAGAAGGGCTTGCCTTCTTTGACATGGTGGGCCATGCGCTGCACGTAGTCGACGGCACGCCGCGACAGCACGTCGGTCAGGTAGCCGACCTCGCGGTGTGCCTCTTCGCCAACGTACAGATCGTGGTCGCCTTTGCCAGAACAATGGGTGAAGTAGTCCACCCCGCCGGCCATGATGCCGAAGAACTCGTCGTAACCCGAACGCAGCGGGCCGAAGGTTGGCGGGTAGCCGAGGTGCCACTTGCCGACCAAGGCGGTGGCATAGCCTGCCTCGCGCAGCAGCGATGGCAGTGTGGGGATGTCGATCGGCAGGCCCAGCGTGGCGCTGCCCTTGCTGCGGCTGTTGATGGGCTCCTCCAGGCCGCCACGCAGCCGGTACTGGTAGCGCATGGTCATGAGCGCGAAGCGCGTGGGCGAGCATACTGGAGAGTTGGAATAGCCCTCAGTCAAGCGCAGGCCGCCGGTCGCCAACGCATCGATATGAGGCGATACCGGGCCGAATTGGGCCTGCCGTCCGCCGTAGCAGCCCAGGTCGGCATAGCCGAGATCGTCGGACACGATATAGATGAGATTGGGCTTCATGTGCGGGGCGCGGGGCATGTTTACGACTTGGGGATGGTTGAGCGCGAGTTTAAGTTGCCTTTTGTTATTTGTAAAATTGAAATCTGTTAGATTGAACCGTGCTTATCGGGTTGTCACACACACCCGTTACCCAGCGAAACTTGCCCTGCGTTGCCATCAGAGGACACCAGTGTCGATTTTCTCGCCCATTCCAAGGGGCAAACCAGGTGGGCAGCAGCGGCTTCGTCAAGCACCCGTCGCGACCCAAGGAATGCCACTCACGGCGATGTGTGTGTGTTAACCCGATAAGCACGGATTGAACTAAGGAATATCGGCGTGGTTCAAAAAGTAACGTTTTTGGGTAACACGGACAATGTGAATTTTGGATGGTTTGTCTATGACTCAACCGATGGCCACCCGAAAAAGTGTTACCTGATTTTGAACCACGCCAAAAACAGCACTTTTTGAACCACGCCCGAATTACCCCAGAATCAATTGCCGAATTCAGCTACTTTGCTCCAGAAAGCGCTGCGCATCCAGCGCTGCCATGCAGCCGGTTCCGGCACTGGTGACGGCCTGGCGGTACACATGGTCCTGCACATCCCCGGCGGCAAACACGCCAGGCACGCTGGTCATGGTGGCAAAACCCTGCAAGCCGGTTTTGGTGATGATGTAGCCGTCTTTCATCTCCAATTGGCCGACAAAAATGTCGGTATTGGGCAGGTGGCCGATGGCGATGAAGCAGCCTTTGAGTTCTATGTCATGCGTGGCCCCGGTCAAACTGCTTTTCAGCCGGACACCCGTCACGCCGCCCTTGTCGCCCAGCACCTCTTCCAGCGTGTTGTGAGTTTTCAGCACGATCTTGCCCGCAGCCACCTTTTCATGGAGCTTGTCCACCAGAATGGCTTCTGCCTTGAACTTGTCGCGGCGGTGAACCAAGTAAACCTTGCTGGCAATGTTGGACAGGTACAAGGCTTCTTCAACCGCCGTGTTGCCGCCGCCGACCACGCATACCTCCTGCTCGCGATAGAAGAAACCGTCGCATGTCGCGCAACCCGATACGCCGCGGCCCATAAAAGCCGTTTCGCTTTCCAGGCCCAGGTATTTGGCTGACGCACCGGTTGCAATGATGAGCGAATCGCAGGTGTAGCTTGCGCTATCGCCCGTCAGCGTGAAGGGGCGCTTGCTGAAATCGACCTTGTTGATATGGTCAAAAATGATTTCTGTCTTGAAGCGTTCTGCGTGCTCCAAAAAGCGCTGCATCAGCTCTGGCCCCTGCACGCCATGTACATCGGCGGGCCAGTTGTCCACGTCAGTGGTGGTCATCAACTGGCCACCTTGTGCGATGCCGGTTATCAGGACCGGATTGAGGTTGGCTCTGGCCGCATAGACGGCGGCAGTGTAGCCAGCGGGGCCGGAGCCAAGAATAAGAACTTTTGAATGTTTCATTGTTTAAAAAAGCCGGTTGAGGAGTTTTTGGGGTCAGAGCCCAAATTCGCCGAGCCTTCGGCTCGCCCTCCGGGAGCGGTGCTTCGCACCGCTGCGAAATTGGTGTCTGACCCCAATAACTCCGATTGTATGAACCCGGCAACCCAACTGCGGTAAGCTCTGAGTTGGTTTATGACTTACTCACTCGACACCCTTAGCGCCCGACATTCCCAAGCCACCGATGTATCGGGGGGTGTCAAGCGCTTTGCCCACGAAGTCGGGCTGATTCTTGGCTTGCTTGGACTGGTTTTCTGGCTGGTTGCGCTGGTCAGCTATTCGCAGCAGGATGCCGCCTGGTCAACCTCTGGCACCGCGCAAGCTGCGGGTTTGTTGCCAGGGGCAACTCGCAATTGGGGCGGGCGGCTGGGTGCCTGGCTGGCTGATGCGAGTTATTTTTTCCTTGGGTTCTCCGTCTGGTGGATGCTGGCGGCGGGCACACGGGTGTGGCTGGCATCACTGGCCCACTGGCTGCGTGGAGACACCATGGCAAGCGCCACACCGCTGCATTCAAGCCGTATTAAGTTTTGGCTGAGCCTGCTGCTATTGCTGGCGGCCAGCTGTGCGCTTGAATGGTCGCGCCTCTACCGTTTTGAATTCAAGCTGCCCGGCGGCCATGCCGGCGGCGTGCTGGGCTATCTGGTCGGCAGCAGCAGCGTGAAATGGCTGGGCTTTGCGGGGTCAGGCCTTGTATTGATTGCCCTGGGCGTGATTGCCGTCTCAAGCGTGTTTGGCTTTTCATGGGCGCACACCTCCCAGCGGGTTGGCGAACGGATAGCCAACCTGATTGATTCACGGCGCGAAAAACGCGAGATCGCCCAAGACCTGGCGCTCGGCAAATTGGCAGCCCGCGAGCGTGAAGAAACCCTGATTGACGAGCGCATTGAAATCGAAGAGCAGCACCCGCAACCGGTGTTGATTGAGCCTACGCTGGTTGACATTCCCAAAAGCGATCGCGTGGCCAAAGAGCGGCAAAAACCGCTGTTCAGTGAAATGCCCGACTCCAAGCTGCCGCAGGTTGATCTGCTCGACGGCGCGCTGCTCAAGCAGGAGAGCGTGGCCCCCGAGACGCTGGAGATGACATCGCGGCTGATCGAGAAAAAGCTGAAAGACTTTGGCGTTGACGTGCGCGTCGTGGCGGCAGCGCCCGGCCCGGTCATCACGCGTTACGAGATCGAGCCGGCCATTGGCGTCAAGGGCGCGCAGATCGTCAGCCTGGCCAAGGACTTGGCGCGCGCCTTGAGCCTGGTTTCAATCCGCGTGATTGAAACCATTCCCGGCAAAAACTTCATGGCACTGGAGTTGCCCAATGCCAAGCGCCAGTCCATCAAGCTCAGTGAAATCCTGGGCTCTAAGGTTTACAACGAAGCCAGGTCGCTGCTGACCTTGGGCCTGGGAAAGGACATAGGCGGCAATGCCGTGGTGGCTGACCTGGCAAAGATGCCGCACTGCTTGGTGGCCGGCACGACCGGGTCAGGCAAGTCGGTCGGCATCAACGCGATGATACTTAGCCTGCTCTACAAGGCCGATGCGCGCGATGTACGCCTGCTGCTGATTGACCCGAAGATGCTGGAGATGAGCGCCTACGAAGGCATTCCGCATTTGTTGTGCCCGGTGGTGACCGACATGCGCCAGGCCGCGCACGGCCTGAACTGGTGCATTGCCGAGATGGAAAAGCGCTACAAGCTCATGAGCAAGCTGGGCGTGCGCAATCTGGCGGGCTACAACGTCAAGATCGACGCAGCCAAGGCGCGCGGCGAGTTCATCTACAACCCCTTCAGCCTCACGCCCGAGCAGCCCGAACCGTTGGAGCGCCTGCCCTACATCGTGGTGGTGATTGATGAGCTGGCCGACCTGATGATGGTGGTGGGTAAAAAAATTGAAGAACTGATAGCCCGCCTAGCGCAAAAAGCCAGGGCTGCCGGCATCCATCTGGTGCTGGCCACGCAGCGGCCCAGCGTCGATGTGATTACCGGTCTTATCAAGGCCAACATTCCGACGCGGATTTCATTCCAGGTCTCCAGCAAAATCGACAGCCGCACCATCCTCGACCAGATGGGCGCAGAGGCACTGCTCGGCATGGGCGACATGCTCTACATGCCCAGCGGCACGGGTTTTCCGATTCGGGTGCACGGTGCTTTTGTCAGCGACGACGAAGTGCACCGCGTGGTGGCTTACCTCAAGTCCCAGGGCGAGCCCAATTACATTGACGGCGTGCTTGAAGGCGCTAGCGTCGATGCTGAGTGGGGTGACTGGGGTGGCGACTTCAGTGAGGCGGGTGGTGACAAAGACCCGATGTACGACCAGGCGGTCGAGATTGTCCTGAAAAACCGCAAGGCTTCGATTTCGCTGGTGCAGCGGCATCTCAAGATCGGCTACAACCGCTCGGCCCGCATGCTGGAAGAAATGGAAAAAGCCGGTCTGATAAGCGCCATGTCAGGCAGCGGCCAGCGCGACATTCTGGTACCTGCT
>JBCKNC010000057.1:0-15559 GCA_038902915.1 Polaromonas sp. | reverse complement strand
GGGCGTGCGGCCCACCATGTCCTGTGGCCGCACCCAGGCGTCGAACTGCTCGCCACTCACATAGCCCGAAGCCAGCGCGGCATCACGCAGGCTGCAACCCTCCTTGTGCGCCTTTTTGGCAATGAAGGCGGCCTTGTCGTAACCAATGTGAGGGTTCAGCGCCGTCACCAGCATCAGCGAGCGGCCGACCAGCTCCGCAATTCTCGCCCGGTTGGGTTCAATGCCTGCGGCGCAGTGATCGTTGAAGCTCAGCATGCCGTCGGCCAGCAAACGTACACTCTGCAAAAAGTTATGCGCAATCATGGGCCTGAACACATTGAGTTCGAAATTGCCCGACGCCCCACCCATGTTGATGGCCACGTCGTTACCGAACACCTGGCAGCACAGCATGGTGACCGCTTCGCTCTGCGTCGGGTTGACCTTGCCCGGCATGATGGACGAGCCGGGTTCGTTCTCGGGAATGCTGATCTCACCAATGCCACTGCGCGGGCCGCTGGCCAGCCAGCGCACGTCGTTGGCGATTTTCATCATGCTGGCGGCCAGCGTTTTGAGCGCACCGTGCGCATGGACCAACGCGTCGCACGAGGCCATGGCTTCGAACTTGTTGGGCGCGGTTACAAACGGCAGGCCGGTCAGCCGTGCCAGTTCGGCCGCCGCCTGCTCGGCGTAGCCCGCCGGTGCATTCAGCCCCGTTCCGACAGCCGTGCCGCCAAGTGCAAGTTCGCACAGATGCGGCAAGGCAGCACGAAGATGCTTGGCACCATGGGCAAGCTGCGCCACATAGCCTGAAAACTCCTGTCCCAGCGTCAGCGGTGTCGCATCTTGCAAATGGGTACGGCCTATCTTGACGATGCCATCAAAGTCAGCGGATTTTTTAGCCAGGGTGTTACGCAGCTTTTCAATCGCAGGCAAAAGCTTGTGCGTGATGGCAGCAACCGCCGACACATGCATCGCCGTGGGGAACACATCGTTGGACGACTGGCTGCGGTTCACGTCGTCATTCGGATGCACCAGCCTGCCCTCCCCCCGCTCGCCGCCCAGCAACTCACTGGCGCGATTCGCCAGCACCTCATTGACGTTCATATTGGTCTGCGTGCCGGAGCCGGTTTGCCAGACCACCAGCGGGAATTCATCCGGGTGCTTGCCCGCAATCACTTCATCTGCCGCAGCCATGATGGCGTTGGTTTTTTTCTCGTCCTGCAGGCCAAGCGCGTGATTGACCTTGCTTGACGCACGCTTGACCTGCGCCAGCGCGGTGATGATCTCAACGGGCTGCTTTTCGCCGGAGATGTCGAAGTTCTGCAACGAGCGCTGGGTTTGGGCACCCCAAAGTTTGTCAAAAGGAACCTCAATTGGCCCGAAGGTGTCAACCTCGATGCGGTGGCTGTTGGCTGTGCTCATGGGATTGACCTGTCAAAATAGGGGACGAATTTTTCAGCATAGTACAAAACTGCACCCCTCACCTTTCTCTTCACCTTTGCCATGATGACCACCCACACCACCACTGCCACCACCATCCGCCAGGCCGACCTGATTGAATCCGTAGCCGCCGCGTTGCAATACATCAGCTACTACCACCCGGCCGACTACATCGCCCACCTGGCGCGCGCTTATGAAGCAGAGCAAAGTCCCGCCGCCAAAGACGCGATTGCACAGATTCTGACCAACAGCAAGATGAGCGCCACCGGTCATCGCCCGATCTGCCAAGACACCGGCATCGTCAACGTGTTTCTGAAAATCGGCATGGACGTGCGCTGGGAAGGCTTTACCGGTTCTGTTGACGATGCCATCAACGAAGGCGTGCGCCGCGCCTACAACCACGAGGGCAACACCCTGCGCGCCTCGATCGTCGCCGACCCGCAGTTCGACCGCAAAAACACCAAAGACAACACACCTGCCGTGATATTTACCGAGCTGGTAGCCGGTAACACCTTTGAAGTGACGGTTGCAGCCAAAGGCGGCGGCAGCGAAAACAAAAGCCAGCTGGCCATGCTCAACCCCGGCGATTCGATTATTGACTGGGTGCTTAAAACCGTGCCCACCATGGGCGCCGGCTGGTGCCCGCCCGGCATGTTGGGCATCGGCATTGGCGGCACCGCTGAAAAAGCCATGCTGATGGCCAAGGAAAGCCTGATGGAAGACCTTGACATGTACCAGCTACAGGCCAAGGCAGCCAGCGCCAAGACCGGCGGCGAAGCACTGAGCAAGGTCGAAGCACTACGGCTCGAGCTGTTCGAAAAAGTCAACGCACTCGGCATAGGCGCGCAAGGCCTGGGCGGCTTGAGCACGGTGCTCGACATCAAGATCAAGATGTATCCGACCCATGCCGCAGGCAAGCCGGTGGCGATGATCCCGAACTGCGCCGCCACCCGCCACGCGCACTTCGTCATGGACGGCAGTGGCCCGGTCTACCTCACGCCGCCATCACTTGATTTATGGCCCAACGTCAACTGGATGCCCGACTACAACAAGAGCAAAAAGGTCAACCTCAATACGCTCACAAAAGCAGAAGTCGCCAGCTGGAAGTCCGGCGACACCCTGCTGCTGAACGGCAAGATGCTGACCGGCCGCGATGCCGCGCACAAACGCATCGCCGACATGTTGCTCAAGGGCGAAAAGCTGCCGGTAGCTTTCACCAACCGCGTGATTTACTACGTCGGCCCGGTTGACCCGATGAAGGGCGAAGCGGTCGGCCCCGCCGGCCCGACCACCGCCACCCGCATGGACGGCTTTACTGAAATGATGCTGGCGCAAACCGGACTCATCAGCATGATCGGCAAGGCCGAGCGCGGCCCGGTGGCGATTGCGGCCATCAAAAAACACCAGAGTGCCTACCTGATGGCCGTAGGCGGCGCCGCCTACCTCGTCAGCAAAGCCATCAAGCACGCCCAAGTCGTCGGCTTTGCAGACCTCGGCATGGAAGCGATTTACGAGTTTGACGTGGTCGACATGCCGGTGACGGTGGCGGTTGATGCAGGCGGCACCAGCGCGCACATCACCGGGCCAGCGGAGTGGCAAAAGAAGATTGCCACGGGTGAGTTCAAGCGAATTCCGATCATAAGTCATTGATTTTCTACACGGCTTGGCTCAACACCGAGAGGGCATTGAGCGACATCAAGCTCATAAAGCCGCTGTAGCAGGTGCCATTAGCCGCACCGGCCAGATACGTGCCATGCCTAGATACACCACCGCACCCAGCCCAAACAGCGGCCAGAACAGGTCGAGCAAGGCCGATGGCAGCAAGGCCTGGCGGGCTATGACGGGCAAAAAGGTGGCGGTGATGATGTAGCCAAAACCAGCCAGGCCATAGGCCAGCGCGAACACCAGCATCTCTTGCCGGCTGGCTTGCTGACGGAAAATTTCAGACGCGGCTACCACTTGCGTAGCGGTCGCTTGCGGCGATTCCTTTTTTTCAGCCCGCTGATGAAAAGTCTGCCAGACCATGGCCGTCAACATAATAGCCAGTACGCCAAAGGTCAGCCAGCCGCTGGATGCCGACCAGCCGACAGCCACCATGCCGCTGGCAAACAGCCCGCTCAATACAATCCCGGCACCCGGCCCGGCGTAAATTGCAGCGCCAAGCGCACCGGCGTTGCGCGCGGCCAGTTGCCCCAGGCACCAGCCCGATGTGAATACAAAAACAAACGCGCTGGCAACCCCGGCGGCAAAGCGCAGCACCGGCCACAGCCACGGCAGGTGCAGCGCCATGCCCAGGGTAAAAACGCAGGTCGCCACCAAGCCAGAGCGCGCCCACGTCGACGCTGCCACAGATGGAAGCCCTAGAAAGCGCCGCCATATCAATGGCTGAAACGTACACAGCAAGGCACCCAGCAGATAGCCCAGGTAATTGGCACTGGCCAGCCAGCTGGCACCGGGCAGGTCAATCACGCCATCGTTAGCATCATGGGCAGTAGCGGCGTGAAGGCGAAGCGGCCTATGCCCATGGCCACTGCCAGCGCCAACATGCCAACGACCACAATCGCCCACGGGCTCACTTCAGCCGTTTGGGCGGAGTTTTTGGGGTCAGAGCCCAAATGCGACTAGCCTACGGCTCGCCCGGAGGGCGCGGTGCGATGCACCGCAGCGAAATTGGTGTCTGGCCCCAATAACTTCAGTCATCAACGCGCTTCGTTGATATCGTTTTGCACCAGCGCTATGCGTCGGCGCAGGTGCGCCAGCCGCCACCACTCGATCAGCCAGTGCTGCGCACTGCGGTTGGTATTGGCCAGCAGGCCCTGCCATGAAGACACGGAAATCATCAAGCCATGATAACTGTGCCGTCATTTGCAGTACGGATACCGATGCCTTGGTCATCGCTTGCCGAAGCGGAAATAATGGCGTGGTTCAAAATCAGGTAACACTTTTTCGGGTGGCCATCGGTTGAGTGATAGGCTAACCATCCAAAATTCACATTGTCCGTGTTACCCTAAAACGTTACTTTCTGAACCTCTTCGGAAAATGGCTCTACGTCGATGGTGAAATCAAATAAGAGAATTGCTCGGCGGGTTTAGAACGAGCGACTTTGCGGCTCTCATGCATACCGTGCACCGCACTTGTCGAAATGGAGTGATATGAAACTTAAAACCAGATTTTTGTTGTTGATGATCGTAATCTTCATCGGCTTTATGCTGATCACTTGGTTCTTGTCCGTGCAGTTGATGAACAAAGTGAATCAGCAGTGGGGCGAGCAATTAGTCGAGCGGCAGGTGATGTTCGATAAGTATCGCACCCTGGCGCCGCTGATCCGCGAGATCACACTGGCTAGAGAAATGGCCGCTGAACCGGCCATCATCGACATGGCCTTGCATGAACATGATCCTGAATTTCGGCGGCGCGGGATTGCGGCGATGGAGAAATACCGTTTCAACTTTCGCGATCATAGCTACTTTGCCGCATTCACCCAGAGCGGCAATCTTTATTTCAACGATGCCGCCAACCAGTATGCGGGCAAGCAGTTGCGCTACGTGTTGTCGCCGACCGCAGCAAAAGACAAGTGGTTTTACGCCACGCTGGTGGATGGCAAAGAGTATCAGGTCAATCTCGAACACAATGTGCATCTCAAAGTGACCAAGGCGTGGATCAACGTATTGATCCGCAGCGGCAACGAGACACTGGGAATCATCGGCACCGGGATCGACCTTACCGATCTCATCAAAGAGACTGTCAGCATCACCCAGCCCGGCGTGGACAATCTGTTTATCGACAAGAGCATGGCGATCCAGTTGCATAGCGATCCGAAATTGATCGACTACATAACCGTCACTAAAGATGTCGGGCAGCGTATCAAAGTCGATGTGCTGTTGAAGAATCCCGCCGACATAGATCATCTGCGGCAGGTGATGCTTGAGTTGGAAAGATCGCCTGCCGACCATGCAACATCAACATTGTGGGTTACCTATGAGGGAGAAAGACACCTGCTGGGTGTGTCGTATCTGCCGGAAATCGGCTGGTACGGTCTGACGCTGATGGACGAACACAGCCTGAATTTTTTTGACGATATGTTTATTGGCCCTCTATTGTTCGGCCTCGCATTGCTGCTGACGTTGCTGACAGTCGGCTGGGCGCTGCGCAGTTGGATACTCAACCCCATCGCTGCTTTACGGACATCGACCGATAAAATTGGCCAGGGCGATTTTGAGATTGAGCCGGCGATTCAGGGAGCCGGCGAGATCGTGCATCTGTCGCAATCATTTACACGCATGGCGGAGTTCGTGCGCAACAGTAATCTGGAGTTGGAAGAAAAAATGCGCGAGCGCACCACTGCGCTGACCGATGAGGTGGCCGAGCGCAAACGCGCCACGACGGAGATTCTCCGGTTCAAGAATGTCCTGGACAACACGCTGGACATGATTTTTATGTTTGAGCTGGAGTCCCTGCGCTTTGTTTACGTGAATCAGGGGGCGCTCCTGAGTATGGGTTATAGCCGGGAAGAGTTGCTCGGGATGAAGCCCTTCCAGATCAACCCCCTTCTGTCCGAGCCCGAATTTTGGCGACTCATCGCGCCCCTGCTCTCCGGCGAACAGGTATCGCTTCACTTTGAAACGGTATACCGACGTAAAGACGGCACCGATTTCCCGGTCGATATTGTTTTGCAACTGATGAGGGAGAGCGACGGAAACAGACTGTTTGTAGCGATCGTGCGCGACGTCACCGAGAAAAAGGAGTCTGAAGAGCTGATCTGGCAACATGCCAATTTTGATACCTTGACCGGCCTGCCCAACCGCCGCATGTTTTACGACAGGCTGGAGCAGGAAATCAAGAAGTCGCACCGCTCCGGTTTACCGATGGCGCTAATGCTGCTGGATCTTGATCGCTTTAAAGAGGTGAACGACACCCTGGGGCACGCTCAGGGCGATGTGTTGCTGGTTGAGGCAGCGCGGCGAATTGCTGAGTGCGTACGCGAATCAGATACCGTGGCCCGTCTGGGGGGCGACGAATTTACCATCATCTTGTCCGAGATGAATGACAGCAACAGCGTCGAGCGCATTGCCCAGAATATTATTGAGCGCCTTGCCGCCCCCTTTCAGTTGCTGCAAGAGACGGTCTTTGTGTCTGCCAGTGTGGGCATTACCCTGTATCCCAACGATGCCCAGACTATTGATACCCTGCTCACGAACGCTGATCAGGCGATGTACCTCGCCAAAAACTCAGGACGCAACCGCTTCCGCTACTTCACTGCGGCTTTACAGGAAGCTGCCCAAACTCGCCTGGGTCTGCTCAGCGATTTGCGCAATGCCCTGCCTGGCAAGCAGTTCGTGGTTTACTACCAGCCTATCGTGGAAATGGCGAGCCGCAAGATTCACAAAGCCGAGGCACTGCTGCGCTGGCAGCACCCTGAGCGTGGCATGGTCAGCCCGGTGCAGTTCATACCGTTGGCGGAAGAGTCCGGGCTCATTCATGAAATGGGCGACTGGGTCTTCCACGAGGCAGTACGCCAGCTAAAGCGCTGCAGAGAAATGTTTGTTCCGCAGTTTCAAATCAGTGTGAATGTATCACCCGTGCAGTTCCGCCAGAATAGCGTAGATGACGAATCGTCGTGGCTCAGCCATTTGCGTGCAATGGACTTGCCCGGACAAAGTCTGGTCATTGAAATCACCGAAGGTGTGTTGCTGCATGCGGAGATAAAGGTCAGAGAGAAACTGCTCTCATTCCGTGATACGGGTGTTCAGGTGGCGCTGGATGATTTTGGCACCGGCTATTCATCGCTGTCCTACCTGAAGAGATTCGACATCGATTACCTCAAGATCGATCAGTCGTTTGTGCACAACCTGGAAGATGACCCTGACGATCAGGCATTGTGCGAGGCGATTGTCGTCATGGCGCATAAGCTGGGACTGAAAGTGATTGCAGAAGGCGTGGAAACCGAACGGCAGCACGATCTGCTCGCCGCTTACGGTTGCGATTATGCGCAGGGCTGGTTGTATTCGAAGGCGGTTCCAGCAGGGGAATTTGAGGCGCTACTGAAGGAACAGACAAAGTAAGCTGGAGGTTGACTTAGGACTACTCCTTCAAGTATCCTGCGGGTCATGCGTTTTACAGCCCTCTCGCTCACCCTTGCCGCCGCCGTGCTGTTTGCCGCTGGCGCACACGCGGCTCCCGCTGGGGATGACCTTGACAAGCTAATTGCCGACAAGGACTTGCTGACGCAAATTGACCAGCGTATCGACCAAGTTCGCCAAAGCGTCAGTAGCAAGGCCTCCGAACTGGTTTTTAATGCCATGGGTTTTATGGGTATGCCGTACAAGCGCGGTGGTAATAGCACTGAGGCCGATGGCGGCTTTGATTGCAGCGGGTTTGTGCGAGCCATGTATGAGCAAACCGTTGGCCTGCTACTGCCCCGCAAAGCCGAGCAGCAAGCCGCCGCTACCCAGAACATAGACAAAAACGAGTTGCAGCCGGGGGACCTGGTTTTCTTCAACACCATGCGGCGGGCGTTTAGCCACGTTGGCATTTACGTGGGCAATGGCAAGTTCATCCACTCGCCCAAGCCGGGGGCCCAGGTGCGGGTTGAAAGCATGTCCACATCCTACTGGGATCGTCGTTTTGATGGTGCGCGGCGCGTTGCCACCCAGTCAGACGAAGGCATCGCCGCTGCACCACCGTTGCAACCAGCCGCGACCAGACAGTAGCTTTCACAGGCTCAATAAGCCGGATAAGCGACGTGGTTCAAAAAGTAACGTTTTTGGGTAACACGGAGTTTTTGGGGTCAGAGCCCAAATTCGACTAGCCTACGGCTCGCCCGGAGGGCGCGGTGCGATGCACCGCAGCGAAATTGGTGTCTGACCCCAATAACTCCTGACTCAACCGATGGCCACCGGAAAAAGTGTTACCCGTTTTTGAACCACACCAGTTATCGTTTTTAATGCGAATTGGAATTAGTCTGGCTTGACGTTCGCGTCCTTGATCACCTTCGCCCATTTGATCGTTTCGGCCGCGATAAAAGCATCAAACTCCTCCGGCGTGCCACCGGCACCAAAAGTTCCCATGGCGTCGAGCCGGGCGCGCGTTTCATCGCTGCGGATGATGCGCCCGACCTCTTCCGACATGCGCCTGACGATGTCTTTGGGCGTGGCGCTGGGCGCCAGCATGCCAGCCCAGGTGCTGCCGGTAAAACCGGCAAACCCCTGCTCGATGAAAGTCGGCACATCCGGCACCGCCGGCAAGCGGCGGTCGCTGGACACACCGATCAGCCTGACCTTGCCGGCCTTGCCATGGTTGATCAGCCCGGCGCCGGCATCAAAAAGCAGCTGGATCTGCCCGCCCATCAAATCCATCTGGGCCGGTGCCGCGCCGCGGTAAGGAATATGCACCATATAGGTCTTGGTGAGGGACTTGAGCAGCTCGGTGGTCAGGTGGGCGGCCGAGCCGTTGCCGGAGGAGCCAAAACTGATCTTGCCGGGATGGGCCCGCGCATAGTCAATCAACTCTTTCGCCGTCTTGAAAGGCGCGTCGTTGTTGACGGCGGCCAGCAGCGGCGAAATGCCCATCAGCGACACGCCAGTCAAATCCTTGCGCGGATCGTAGGGCAGCTTGGGGTACAGCGTGGTGTTGGCCGCATAGGCGGCAATGACCACGGCGAACGTGCTGCCGTCGGCCGGCGCCTTGGCCAGCAGGTCCACCCCGATGATGCTGTTGGCGCCCGGCTTGTTGTCGACGGTAACGGGCTGCTGCAAGCGGGTTTGCAGGCCCACCTGCACAATGCGCGCCATCTGATCGGTAAAGCCACCGGGTGGGTAGGGCACGATGATGCGTATCGGCTTGTTCGGCCAGGTCGGCTGGGCAAAAAGCGGCGCACACACGGTGGCGGCACCGGCCGTGATGGCCAGGTTGAAACGGCGGCGTGACAGGGAGCGCGTGGACTTGAGTTCAGGCATGGCTTCTCCAGAGGAAAAAACTCATTCTAGGCCACGCACCGGGCGCCGACCTACCGGGTTTGCACCCACACATCCTGCCGGAAGGGCCACGGCTGACACCTGCGCGACGGCTGCGGTTTTGCAGCGCAGAACAGACAGGCGTGACCGGGCAGACAGCCTCAGGTGCGGCAGAGCGACGCACACCTTTAATACAGGAGCTGGGTGTGCCCGCTCCATAAGGGCGGCACGGACCTTTATTGAATCGCAGCTATTTTCTGGCCGGCGGCAAATCCGTACAACTCCCATGCGCCACCTCCGCCGCCATGCCAATGCTCTCGCCCAGCGTCGGGTGCGGGTGTATGGTTTTGCCGATGTCGATGGCATCTGCGCCCATCTCGATGGCCAGCACTATCTCGCCGATCATGTCGCCCGCATGGGTGCCGACCATGCCGCCACCGAGGATTTTGCCGTGGCCGTGCGCTTCGGGGCTGTCGTCAAACAGCAGTTTGGTCACGCCTTCGTCGCGGCCATTGGCAATCGCGCGGCCTGATGCTGCCCAGGGGAACAGACCTATTTTGACCTTGATGCCTTGAGCCTTGGCTTCGGTCTCGGTCAGGCCGACCCATGCCACTTCGGGGTCGGTGTAGGCCACGCTGGGGATGACGCGGGCGTTGAAGGCTGCGGCTGCCAGCTCTTTGTTGCCCTGCAACTCGCCTGCGATGACTTCCGCCGCTACATGCGCCTCATGCACGGCCTTGTGCGCGAGCATGGGCTGACCAACGATGTCACCTATGGCAAAGATATGCGGCACGTTGGTGCGCATTTGAATATCTACCGGAATAAAGCCGCGCTCTGTAACGCTGACGCCGGCTTTATCTGCGGCGAGCTTTTTACCGTTAGGTGTACGGCCTACGGCTTGCAGTACCAGGTCGTAGGTTTGCGGCGCGGGGGCGGTGCCGCCCTCTTCTGCTGCGGCAAACGTCACCTCGATGCCTTCGGGCAAGGCGCGCGCGCCCACCGTTTTGGTCTTGAGCATGATGTTGTCAAAGCGCGGGGCGTTCATCTTCTGCCATATCTTGACCAGGTCGCGATCCGCGCCCTGCATCAGGCCGTCCATCATTTCAACCACGTCCAGGCGCGCGCCCAGTGTGCTGTAGACGCTGCCCATCTCCAGGCCGATGATGCCGCCGCCCAAAATCAACATGCGCTTGGGGACTTCTTTCAAAGCCAGCGCACCAGTGGAGTCAACCACGCGCGGGTCAGTATCAAGCCCATCCTTCTGCATGAACGGCAAACGCGCCGCTTGTGAGCCTGCGGCGATGATGCAGTTTTTAAATGCAATGGTCTGCTTTTTACCGGACTTTTCCTGTGCACTACCCGAGGTTTCTTCAACTTGCAGGTGATGCGTGCCGACGAAGCTACCCAGGCCACGCACTACCGTGACCTTGCGCATTTTGGCCATGGCAGCCAGGCCACCGGTGAGCTTGCCGACGATTTTTTCTTTGTGCGTGCGCAGCTTGTTGATGTCTACCTTTGGCTCGGAAAACGTCACGCCCAGGCTTTCAAAATGTTTGATTTCATCCATCACGGCGGCAACGTGCAGCAGCGCTTTGGAGGGAATGCAGCCGACGTTGAGGCAGACGCCGCCCAAGGATGCATAGCGCTCGACCAGAATGACCTTGAGGCCAAGGTCTGCAGCGCGAAAGGCGGCTGAATAACCGCCGGGGCCTGCGCCTAAAACCAGCAGGTCGCAATCGAGGTCGGCTGTGCCTGCGAAGGTGGAAGCCGTGGGAGCCGGAGAGCCCTCCCCCTGGGGGGATGGTTGGGGAGAGGGAGAGCCACTTTCACCTGGCAAGGAGCTCGCGCTTGTGCTTTCAAGCACAAGTACGAGAGATCCTTGCTTGACCTTGTCGCCCAGCTTGACCTTTAACTCTTTAACCACGCCCGCTTGCGACGAGGGGATTTCCATCGACGCTTTGTCGCTCTCAACGGTCAGCAGGCTTTGGTCCACTTTGACGCTGTCGCCGGGTTTGACCAGCAGCTCAATCACGGTCACTTCGTCAAAGTCACCGATGTCGGGGACTTTGATGTCGATTAAATTTGTGCTCATTGGGAGGCTTTCAATTGTCATGTCGTTAGAGCAGCACTCTTCTGAAGTCAGCCAAAATTTGGCCGAGATAGGCATTGAAGCGCGCCGCAGCAGCACCATCAATCACGCGGTGATCCCAGGTGAGTGACAGCGGCAACATCAGGCGTGGACGGAAAGCCCCACCCTCGTAATTAGCGTCCCACACGGGTTCCATCTGGCTTTTGCACACCCCCAGGATGGCCACTTCAGGCGCGTTGATGATGGGCGTGAAGTAACGCCCGCCAATACCGCCCAGACTCGATATGGTGAAGCAGGCACCGCTCATGTCGGCAGGCCCCAGCTTGCCGTCACGCGCTTTTTGGGCCAGCTCACCCATCTCCTGGCTGATTTGCATGATGCCTTTTTTGTCGCAGTCACGAATCACCGGCACGACCAGCCCGTTGGGTGTGTCTGCCGCAAAGGCGATGTGGAAGTACTGCTTGTAGATGATGGCATCACCATCGAGCGAGGCGTTGAAGTCGGGGAACTTCTTGAGTGCCGACACACAGGCCTTGATGAGGAAGGCCAGCATGGTGACCTTCAAACCACTCTTTTCGTTTTCTTTGTTGGTCGCTACGCGGAAGGCTTCCAGGTCGGTGATGTCGGCATCGTCGTGGTTGGTCACAACCGGGATCATCACTGCGTTGCGCAGCAAATTGGCGCCGCTGATTTTCTTGATGCGGCCCATTTCCTTGCGCTCGATGGGGCCGAACTTGGTGAAGTCCACCTTGGGCCAGGGGATGAGGCCCAGGCCTGCGCCATCACCACCCAAGGCTTTGGGTGCCGCGGCTGCAATAGCCTGCGTTTGCACTGCGCCTGACATGACGGATTTGGTATAAGCCTGCACGTCGTCCAGCGTGATACGGCCTTTGGGGCCTGCACCTTTGACTTCAGCCAGCGGCACGCCAAGCTCGCGTGCAAACTTGCGCACGGATGGGGAGGCATGAGGCAATACACCCGTAGTAGCTACGCTGGGGTTGTGTGCAGGCGCGGCAACAGCTGGCGCACTTGCAGCAGGGGTGATAGGTGCCGATTGCGGTGCGGGTTGAGGCGCGGGTGTAGAGGTCGTACCAGAAGCAGCGGCGGGCGCACTGCCCTCAATCACCGCCAGCAGGTCCCCAATATTGATCTTCTCGCCCAGCTTGACCTTGAGCTCTTTGAGCACGCCTGCGCTGGACGATGGAATCTCCATTGAGGCCTTGTCGGACTCGACGCTGATGAGAGATTGCTCGACCTTGATGCTGTCGCCCACCTTGACCAGCACCTCAATCACCGTGACGTCTTTGAAGTCACCAATGTCCGGAACTAAGATTTCTACGATTGCCATGTGTGTCTCCTCAATGCTCAAGCGTAGAGTGGGTTGATCTTGTCGACCTGGATGCCGTACTTTTTAATGGCTTCAGCCACTTTCGCAACCGGCACTGCGCCCTCTTCGCTCAATGCCTTGAGCGCCGCGACCACGATGTAGTGGCGATTGATTTCAAAGTGCTCGCGCAGCTTGCTGCGGAAGTCGCTGCGACCAAAACCGTCAGTGCCCAGTACTTTAAAAGTACGGTCTTTAGGAATAAACGAGCGGATCTGCTCGGCATAGGCCTTCATGTAGTCGGTTGATGCGACCACCGGGCCGGTGTGCTTTTCAAGCTGCTGGCCAACGAAAGACACGCGGGGCGCCTCTAACGGATGCAGCAGGTTGTGGCGCTCGGCATCCTGGCCGTCACGCGCCAGTTGGTTAAAGCTGGGACAGCTCCAGACATTGGCGGCAACGCCCCATTCTTTTTCCAGCAGCTCTTGCGCGGCGATGCTCTCACGCAGGATGGTTCCACTCCCGAGCAACTGCACGCGAGGGCCCGCAGCGGTTGCAGGGGCAGCACCCTCTTTGCACAGGTACATGCCCTTGATGATCTGCTCTTCAGTGCCCGCTTTCAAGCCTGGCATGGCGTAGTTTTCATTGAGCAGCGTGATGTAGAAATACACGTTGTCCTGTTTTTCCACCATGCGTTTGAGGCCGTGGTGCAAGATCACGCCGACCTCATGCGCAAAGGTGGGGTCATAGCTGATGCAGTTGGGAATCGTGCCGGCCAGGATATGGCTGTGGCCGTCTTCGTGCTGCAGGCCTTCGCCATTGAGCGTGGTGCGGCCCGAGGTACCGCCCAGCAGGAAGCCGCGTGCCTGCATGTCGCCGGCCGCCCAGGTCAGGTCGCCAATGCGCTGGAAGCCGAACATCGAGTAGTAGACATAAAACGGCACCATGATGCGGTTGTTGGTGCTGTAGCTGGTGGCCGCTGCTATCCAGCTGCTCATGCCGCCAGCCTCATTGATGCCTTCTTGCAGGATCTGGCCCTTGGCATCTTCCTTGTAATACATGACCTGGCCTTTATCGACCGGGGTGTATTTTTGCCCTTCGGGGTTGTAGATGCCGATCTGGCGGAACAGGCCTTCCATGCCGAAGGTGCGGGCTTCGTCAACCAGAATCGGCACCACGCGCGGGCCCAGCGCCTGGTCGCGCAGCAGCTGTGTCAGAAAGCGCACAAAGGCTTGCGTGGTTGAAATTTCGCGGCCTTCAGGGGTTGGCTCCATCACCGATTTAAAGGTGTCGAGCGCGGGCACCGTGAAGCTTTCATCGGCTTTGGTGCGGCGGTGCGGCAGGTAACCACCAAGCGCTTTGCGGCGCTCGTGCAGGTAGCGCATTTCGGGTGTATCTTCGGCTGGTTTGTAGAATGGAATGTCGGCCAGCTGGCTGTCTGGAATCGGAATATTGAAGCGGTCGCGGAAGGCCTTGATATCTTCGTCCGACAGTTTTTTGGTCTGGTGGACGTTGTTTTTGCCTTCGCCACTCTTGCCCATGCCAAAACCCTTGACGGTTTTAATCAAGAGCACGGTGGGCTGGTCTTTGTGGTTAACCGCTGAGTGGAAAGCCGCGTAGACTTTTTTGGAATCATGGCCGCCGCGGCGCAGGTTCCAGATGTCGTCGTCACTCATTTTGGCGACCATTTCCAGCGTGCGCGGGTCACGGCCAAAGAAATTCTTGCGGACATAGGCGCCGTCGTTGGCCTTGAAGGACTGGTAGTCGCCGTCGTTGCACTCCATCATGATCTTGCGCAGGGCACCGTCCTTGTCGCGCGCCAGCAGCGAATCCCAGCCACTGCCCCAGATCAGCTTGATGACGTTCCAGCCGGCGCCGCGAAACTCACCTTCGAGTTCCTGGATGATCTTGCCGTTGCCGCGCACCGGGCCGTCTAGCCGCTGCAAGTTGCAGTTGATGACGAACACCAGGTTGTCGAGCTTTTCGCGTGCGGCCAGACCGATGGCGCCCATCGATTCGATTTCGTCCATCTCGCCGTCACCGCAGAATACCCAGACCTTGCGGTTTTCGGTGTTGGCAATGCCGCGCGCATGCAGGTACTTGAGGAAACGCGCCTGGTAAATCGCCATCAACGGGCCAAGCCCCATGGACACCGTGGGGAACTGCCAAAACGAAGGCATGAGCTTGGGATGCGGGTAGCTCGACAGGCCCTTGCCATCGACCTCTTGCCGGAAGTTAAGCAGTTGCTCTTCGGTCAAACGCCCTTCAAGGTAGGCACGCGCATAAACGCCGGGTGACACATGGCCCTGAATGTAGAGGCAGTCACCGCCGTGCTCTTTGCCAGTCTCAGTACTTTCAGCGTGCCAGAAATGGTTGAAGCCGGCGCCAAACAGGCTGGCCAGCGAGGCGAACGAGCCGATGTGCCCGCCCAGATCACCGCCATCGGCCGGGTGCAGCCGGTTGGCCTTGACCACCATGGCCATCGCGTTCCAGCGCATGTAGGCGCGCAGCCGCTGCTCAATGACGAGGTTGCCCGGTGAGTGCTCTTCCTGGTCGGGCTCAATGGTGTTGACATAACCCGTGTTGGCCGAGAAGGGCATGTCAATGCTGTTCTGGCGGGCATGTTCCAGCAGTTTCTCCAGCAGGAAGTGGGCGCGTTCCGGGCCTTCACTTTCAATGACTGCCGAGAGGGCATCCATCCACTCACGGGTTTCCTGAGTGTCTTTGTCCAGGTTATCGCCGCCCGGGGAATCGTTGGCGGCGGCACTGAGCTTG
>JBCKNC010000056.1:0-16353 GCA_038902915.1 Polaromonas sp. | reverse complement strand
TGGAAAAACAGGACTGCGGCATTTGTTGCCTACGCAAAACAGACTAAAAATAAAGCCGGGGAAAAACAGTGGAAAAGAATCCACAACAGGGCGACTATTCGCATGGGTGCATTGTCGGCATTGTTGGAGAAAGACCCGCAGTCTAAAGGCGGTCGGCGTCGCATCGGTGCGACACCGAAAGATCAGCCACCTGGCAAGCGCGAAGTATTGGCCGAAGCC
This sequence comes from Polaromonas sp., assembly GCA_038902915.1. Taxonomy (GTDB): domain Bacteria; phylum Pseudomonadota; class Gammaproteobacteria; order Burkholderiales; family Burkholderiaceae_C; genus Polaromonas. The sequence continues at coordinate 16,134 of JBCKNC010000056.1, read as the reverse complement.
GGTGTATCAAAGACCGTCGCCAACAGAGCAGAGCAGTTGGCCAGCGCGTCGGAGGAAATCAAGAAGGCTTTGCTCGACTGCGCCGGGGTAGGGCTGTGCCCGCAGCCCAGCTTTGCATGTCGCTTGTGCCAATGTACGGCAAATTCTTGGGAATTCAGATCGCCACATCAGGGAAAGAACGACTCTTGAGGACGCTTTTCGGTGTCATACTTGGCCTTATATGGAATTTCCTATCCTTAACAAGAACGGTCTCTGACCCCGCTTCCCACAGAGTGCTGGCCCGATCAAGTAAAAGGGGCGGTGCGTTTGTATTTGTCTGCGCGGACATCCGACAATGCGCAGGAAATGTCTTGGGAACATTGTCATGCCATATTCTTTTGGACTCGTAATGGCGCTAGCGTGCGCTGCCTTTTTCTACAAGGCTGGTGAGAACGAAACGGGCAGTGGCGTGTGGTTCGCTGGCATGTCAATTGTCATCTCCGCCGCGATTTTGATGCTGTTCGGTGGTGGTGTTCTGGCAGTTTTGCTAGGGCAGCTCGGGTTGCTCATTGCCATCACCTTGTATCGCGTATGGCGCGATCCGAGATGAAATCGAGCTGTCTCGTGGGTAGTCCAATCGACGCGAATTCGCTCAAGCTGCTGCGGTAGGTAAAAGGGGTCAAGTCTTGACATCACACTTTTCACCGCTCGTCCTTGATGATTTTTGCTGACCGTCGAATAGGGTATTCCCAACCCCGCAGGGGTCGGGAATCAAGCGCCCCTACAGCGCAGTCATGCCGGGCACGCTGCCTGCTGAATGGCGCTTTGCGCTGGTGGCAACGCACCCCAACATCACCGCTTTCGGTTTGCCAGCGTTGTAGTGTTGGTCAGTCAAATACACTGTCCCGCATTAGGCCCACGGGCTGTACCGGGAGGCGATATGAAGCTGCTTGAACGAATGAATGGCCTGGTGTCAGCCTTCAATATCGTCTGGAAAATCTGGTTGCTGGTCCTGCTGATGTGGATTGGGTACAGCCTTCACTTAATTGCCGCCGGAACCTATCACGGCGACTACCCACCGGGCCTGTTAGACCCCACATCGCAGAATAATGACAAGCTGCCTATCTGCCCGAGCGCAAGCTCGTAGGCATAGCGAACAAAGGAAGTGTCGAAAATGAGCGAACAGACCGTTCTTGAATCTGGGCGTGGTTCAAAATCAGGTAACACTTTTTCGGGTGGCCATCGGTTGAGTCATAGGAAACATCCAAAATTCACATTGTCCGTGTTACCCAAATACGTTACTTTTTGAACCACGCCTGTGGATGCCATGCCGGACTGGGATATGACATCTCACGTAAAGAGCGTGTATTTTGTCTTCCTCTGGCCAGGCGGGGGGTATCGAACTGGCTTGAATCAAGTCTTGTACAGAGGCAATCCGCCCAACTTCATTGCATACCTGCAGCTTTCCTTTCTTTGCGTCATCAAGAAGAAGTGAATACCAGTTTGGCCGGATGTTCTTCAATGTTGGCCCGTGCCCGTTTGCGGCATGTCGTGCCATTGCCTCGGCAACCTTGTAAACCGGGATAACGTCGCTGCGATACCATTCTTTGGAGACCCTCACCGTGTATTCCATAGCATCCCCTTGGTGCATCCCTGAAAAGGAGCACCAGCAGGCCAGCAGGGGAACTGGCTTTTCATCCGGGTTTCGAGGTCGGACTAGCTGGGGCAAAACGGTTTAACCAGCTTGCGGCTCTAGGCGCACCACGGCGCGGCAGCCTGTGGCTTTGGCGTAGCGTTGAACGGTTCGCATGGATGGATGGCTGGCGCTTGCCACCTTCCAGGCGGGCGATAACGCTTTGCGTGGTGCCCATGCGCTGGGCGATTTCGCCTTGCGTTAAACCGGCGCGGCTGCGGGCGGCGATGAGTTCGCGGGTCATAGTGAATTCAGCGCTTTGGGCTTCGTACTCTACGCGGGCGGCTGGGTTGGCCAGTAGCTCGCGCTTAAAGTCTTTCAGGGTTTTCATGTTGCGGCCTCTTGCGGCGTGTCTTCAATTGCATCTCAAACGCTGCCAAATCGTTGTTGTTTGTGAATGCGGGTCACAGACGCACGACCTTCTGCGTGTTCAATGGCCTCCAGCAGGCCGCGTTTAATGCTGTCGAATGTAGTGCTCATGCGGTAACTGGTTTCAAGCAGCTACGGCGTGGCCCACAGCAATGCGGCTGCGCCGCAGTGACGACACACTGTGCGATACCTTCGGTTTGGATACCTTGACGGTGGGAGACATTCCCGCAGTGGCGGCCATGTCAATCAAGGTGTCGAGTGAAAACAGATTGATCTTGCCGCGCATCAGGTCAGACACACGCGGTTGCGTTACGCGAAAAAGGGCGGCGGCATCGCTTTGGGTCATGCCGCTACTTTGAATAACGGTGCTCAGTTCCATCATCAGCGCCGAACGTGCCTTCATGCTCGCGGCCTCTTGTGGTGTGTCTTCGATGGCGTCCCATACGCTGGCGAATCTTTGTTTATCAGTCATTGTTAATCTCCTTGATTAGCTCCGCCAGTCGTTGGCGGGCTAGCTCTACATCACGCTTGCTGGTCTTCGGGGTCTTTTTCTGGAAACAGTGCAGCACATACACGGCGTTTTCAAACTTGGCGACATACACACCACCCGAAAAGCCCCGGCTTCGTCCCGAATTCGCAGCTCGACCACGCCCGCACCGATAGTCTTCATGGGTTTGAAGTCATCCGGTGGCAAACCGTTCTGCACCTTGCCCAACTGGTAACCCGCGTCCCGCTTGATACTCTGGGGAAAGTCGCGCAGGTCAACCAGCGCTGTGCCTCTAAACTCTATCGGTTTCATGGTTGAAGTATATATAACTTTGTATGTTTCTGTTGGATATTTGGCGCGCTCGGAAAAAAGCGTTATGCAGCCACCACCCGCAAACCGCCAGCGCCAGCCTTGGCATCAAACACAATTCCGGTCTGTTCCAAAATCCAAGCCTCAATCTTTTCGTGGTGAACCCGCAGCAGCTCCAGCGGGCGCACCTTGTAATGCTTTTCAGCGGTTGCGCTGGGCTTGTGGCCCTGAATCTGCGCCACCACCCCGGTGGGTGTTTCCAGCCACTCGGTCAGGCTCGAAAACGAACGGCGCAGGGAGTATTTCAGCAGCCTGCTAAGGGTAAACACGTTTTCTGAGGACCCGATACGGTGAGAAACTTGGGCTCATGCGGTTGAATTTCCCTATGAAAAAAATTGACATCTTCAATCACGTAATGCCGCGCGCGTACCTTGAGTTGCTCCAGACCCACTCAAAGGACGCCGGTATCGTCAAGCGCATGACCAATTTGCGCATGCTGTGGGACATCGAGGCGCGCGTCGAGATGCTTAGCGCATGGCCGGAGGTGCAGCAGGTTCTCACACTGGCACTGCCGCCGCCGGAAGCGCTCGGCGGTCCCGATGCTTCGCCCGGTTTTGCGCGGGTGGCGAACGACGGCATGGCAGCGATGGTGGCAAAGTGGCCGGACAAGTTCCCCGCCTTCGTCGCGACGCTGCCGATGAACAACCTGCCGGCCGCTCTCGAAGAAATGGATCGCGCGATCAATCAGCTGGGCGCGCGCGGGATTCAACTGACTACCAGCGTCAATGGCCGTCCACTCGATGAAGAAGAGTTTTTCCCGGTGTGGGAGCGCGTCACCGTTCAGTACGGCATGCCGGTGTGGCTGCATCCGATCCGCCCCGGTTCACGGCCTGACTACCCGAGTGAAGATAAATCGAAATATGAAATCTGGCAGGTGTTGGGCTGGCCGTATGAGACCAGCGTGGCGATGGCGCGCATCGTGTTCTCCGGCCTCTTGGAAAAATTGCCCGAGCTGCGCATCATTACCCATCATTGCGGCGCGATGGCGCCGTATTTCGCCGGACGGATGGACACGCTATGGGCGCAGCTCGGCAGCCGCAGCGCAGACGATAATTACGAGGCCGTGTTGAAACGGATGAAAAAAAACCGATTGAGTATTTCAAAATGTTTTATGCCGACACGGTGCTGGGCGGCTCGTCATCCGCTCTGCGTTGCGGGCTGGATTTTTTTGGCAGCGACAAGGTCGTGTTCGCCAGCGATTGCCCGTTTGATCCGGAACAGGGCCCGATGTATATTCGCGAGGGGATTCGTTCGATCGAGGATTTGAAACTCACCGAATCTGACCGGAAGAAAATTTATTTCGAGAACGCGTTGAAGTTGCTCGGCAATCCGGCTGGCAGCGCGGCGCGCAAGGAGAATTGAAACATGTTGAAGCGTTCGCTTTTTTCTGCCATTGCCTCCGCTGCGCTGGTGTTCACCGCCGTGCTGGCCAGTTCTCTGACCGCCCCGCAACCCGCACACGCGCAAGCCTGGCCGCAGCGCCCGGTCACCCTCGTCGTACCCTACGCGCCTGGCACCGGCATTGACATCATCGCGCGCACGCTGTCGCCCAAGCTCGCCGAGCGCTTGGGGCAGGGCTTCGTGGTCGAGAACAAACCGGGTGCCAGCGGAAATATCGGTGCCAACTTCACCGCCAAGGCGCAGCCCGATGGCTACACCTTGATGATCACAGTCAATACCTTCGTCATCACACCAGCCTTGTTCAAAAACCTGCCTTACGACCCGGTCAACGATTTCACCGTGATCGGCAAGCTCGCCACCGGCAATCTCGCGCTGGTGGTAAACGCCACCGCGCTGCCGGTGAAGACCCTCGATGAACTGGTGGCGTATGTAAAAGCGCGACCCGGCAAAGTCAACTACGGCTCGCCGGGCAACGGCACGCCGCAGCATCTCGCGATTGAATTGCTCAAGCAGCGCCTCAACCTCGACATCTTGCATGTGCCGTACAGCAACGCCGCAGCAGCGAATCAGGGTCTGCTCGGCGGCCAGGTGCAGTTGGCAGTGCTGCCGGTGCATACCGCGCTGCCGTTCGCCAAGGCGGGGCGCTTGAACGTGCTTGCGGTGTCCGGCGAATCGCGCTCGGTGCTCGCGCCCGATTCGCCCAGCTTCGCCGAAGTGAATCTGAAGAATCTGGATATTGATTTGTACTACTGGATCGCCGGCCCGGCCAACACGCCCAAGGAGATCACCGCACGCGTCAACCGCGAAGTGGCGGCGATTCTCGCCCTGCCGGATGTGCGCGAGACGCTGTTGAGGCAAGGCTTGATTCCGGCCACCAGCACGCCTGAAGAGATCAGCAAATGGATTCGTGATGATATCGAGCGCTGGAAGAAATTCATCGAGGCCTCGGGGATCAAGGCGGATTGAGGGTAAACACGTTTTCTGAGAACCCGATACGGTGAGAAACTTGGGCTCATGCGGTTGAATTTCCTATCCTTCGCCTACCCCAGCCGCAAGCATCTGTCGGCCAAGGTGCGGACCTTCATCGACTTCATGGCCGAGCACTTCGCGAAGATGAACTACGAGCAGAAGTGGACCGGCCGTTTCGGCGTGGATTAATCCATGGTGAATCCTGTCACGACCGACGTGCTGATCGCCGGCGGCGGTCCTTGCGGCCTGATGCTGGCCAACGAGTTGGGGCGGCGCGGTGTGCACTGCCTGCTGGTGGACCCCAAGCCTGGCACCGCCTTCAACCCGCAGGCCAACGCTACGCAGGCGCGCACCATGGAGCATTTCCGCCGGCTCGGCTTTGCGCATGAAATCCGCGCCCAGGGTCTGCCAGCCGACCACCCGACGGACATTGCCTACTTCACGCGCTACATAGCGCACGAACTCGCGCGGCTGAAGCTGCCCACGGCGGCCGAGGCGGTACAAAACATCAAGCGCATGGGCGGCTCATGGAGCGCGGCGGAGCTGCCGCACCGCATCTCGCAAAAGTTTGTCGAAGCCACCTTGCGCGGCCACGCGGAGCAGCTGCCGGGCGTTGACCTGCGCTACGGCTGCGCCCTGGAAAGCTTTACCGACCTTGGCACGCATGTGGAAGCGACAGCGCGCGTCATTGGAGAGGCAGAAGCCACCACTGTACGCGCCCAGTACCTGATGGGCTCCGACGGCCCGCGCAGTCTGGTGCGCAACGCGCTGGGCATTGCGTGGGGCGGTGCGACAGGCGTGAAGCGCGACTTCATGGGCGGAAAAATGTTTGCGGTCTACCTGCGCGCGCCGACCTTCTACAAGGTACTGCCGCATGCACCGGCGTGGATGTATGTATCAGTCAACGCGCAGCGCAGGGCTTTCATGGCCTCAGTGGACGGTCAGTCTGAATTTGCCTTCCATGCCGCGGTGCACGAAGGCGAAGACGCCGATGCGTGGACGGCTGAAGATGCGCAGCGGATCTTCAGCGAAGCACTGGGCACGAACATTCCCATCGAGGTGCTGTCCGTCAGCACCTGGACGGCGGGCCACTCGCTGGTGGCGCAATGCTTCCAGCGCGGACGCGTCTTCATCGGCGGCGATGCAGCCCACCTTTTCACACCGACGGGCGGGCTGGGCTACAACACGGCGGTGGAAGACGCGGTGAACCTGGGGTGGAAACTGGCTGCCGTCCTCCATGGCGAGGCGCCACCGTCCCTGCTCGATAGCTATGAGCTGGAACGCAAGCCGCTGGCCGAACGCAATACCGCTTACGCCAAACGCTTTGCCGACTCGGTGGGCCTGTTCGTCGCCACCCCCGGGCTGGAAGCCGATACGCCCGCCGGTGCCGCCGCGCGCGAGGAAGCATCTAGGCATCTGAACGCGCATGTGCGGCTGGAGTTCAACATCCCCGGCGTCACCTTCGGCGGCCGCTACGACGGCTCACCGCTCATCGTGCCGGACGGCAGCACCCCCCCCGCCCGATCAGCCCAACAGCTATGTGCCCAGCGCCTGCCCCGGCGGCCGGCCGCCCCATGCCTGGCTGGCGAACGGCCGCTCGCTGTACGACAGCTTCAACTTCGAGTGGACCTTACTGGCCTTGGGCGCCCATGCGCCAGACACCTCGGCCTTCGTGTCAGCGGCCCAGCAAGGGGGAATGGATCTGAAAGTGGTGGCGCATGCCGAGCCCGAACTGGCCGTTTTGTACCAGGCCCCGCTGGTGCTGATCCGGCCGGACCAGATCGTTGCGTGGCGCGGTCACGATGCGAACCGTGCCGCCGAGGTACTGGCGCGCGCCAGCGGCAGAGCCTGATTTCTGACGAGTGACCAACAAATGCAAGCCCCAAGCTTTGAGCACCGCCAGCAACGTTTTTATGGTCGGGTTGTCCTTGGGTGACCTGACTGCACTCCTTTTATGCATGGCTTTTCACCCAGCTTTTCAAGGCATCGTTAATACGGGTCTGCCATCCGTCGCCGGACGCCTTGAACTTTGCTACCAAGTCAGTGTCTAGGCGCAGGGTTATTTGCACTTTGGAGCCGCTACCCAAGGGCCTACCGCGCCGCGCAGTGGGCCTTGCTTTCTCCCATTCCTCATCCGTGAAAGGCATTGCATCAGGATCGCTCATGGCATCCGCAGTGATTAGCGCATCTTCCTCGGGGGTCGGCATCACCAGCACCCTGCCATCTGTGGTCTTAATAGTTTGCTTCATACAGCCTCATTTCTCTTAGGTTCGCTTTCCTCAAACTGATGATGCGCCGCTCAGTGGGTGCATCTGCCGGTCGGTCAACATACGCAACGCAAAACAAGCGGTCGCCAATGGGGGCCAGGGCAACCATTCGCACCTCGCCGTAATCCTTGCGTTCATCCTGCCATTCATAGGCAAAACCCCAATCTATTTCACCAGCCAAAGCTAGTGAAAGACCGCGCCGCTGGATGTTGGTTGCATCTTTGGCTGGGTCACATGTAATTTCCATATTCTTTAATGTAGTTATGTTTAATTGGAATTGCAAGCATTATTTGTGGTTGTGTTGTTGGATGCCAGTCACCACGCGCAGACCGCCAGCCACGGCCTTGGCATCGAACACAATCCCGGCCTGCTCCAAAATCCAAGCCTCTATCTTTTCATGCTGAACCCGCAGCAGTTCCAGCGGGCGCACCTTGTTCAAACCTTCGGTTACGGCATCGCTGGTTAGAGCGACGACACATTTTGGACTTTGGTAAAAAACATCTGATGCGTGGCATGCCGCAGGGCTCTTTCTGGGCCTGCGGTGTGTGATGATGCTTGCCTAATCGTCGTTTACTGATTGGAAAATCTTTCTTGAATAACTCCCCAGCCTCGCTAGGAGCCTGTCGGGCTTTGGGTATCGATAGCGAAAAAGAGCCCCAGCGAGGACAGTTTTTGCCGGATTTGCAGGCCCATAGCCAGGCTATGGAACAAAAAGCCGATGAAAAATGGACCGCTGCGGCGCTTTTGCAGCCGATGCTCCCAAAGTCCGACAGGCTCCTAGATTCTCCAAAACCTTTTCGTGTCGTTGTCATAGGCGGCGGGCCTGCTGGCTTGATGGCCGCCGAGGTGCTGGCCAATGCCGGCGTGCCCGGCTTGCAGGTGCAGCTCTACGATGCCATGCCCTCGGTGGGCCGTAAGTTTTTGCTGGCAGGCAAGGGCGGGCTTAATCTGACGCATTCAGAAGGGTTTGATGCTTTTTTGAGCCGCTATGGTGAGCGCAGCGCGCAGCTACAGCCGCTGCTGGCTGGTTTTGGCGCGGCACAACTTTGCGCCTGGGCTGAAGGGTTGGGCATTGAAACCTTCGTCGGCAGCTCGGGCCGGGTTTTTCCAAAAGACATGAAGGCCGCGCCGCTGCTACGCGCCTGGCTGCATAGGCTGCGTGCGTCTGGTGTGCAGTTTTTTATGCGGCACCGCTGGACCGGCTGGGCTGATGACGGTGCGCTGTTGTTCTCAAGTTCTTCAAGCCCTTCAAACCATGAAGGGGATGTGCGGGTGCAGGCCGATGCCGTGGTACTGGCATTGGGCGGCGGTAGCTGGGCGCGGCTTGGTTCGAATGGCGCGTGGGTGCCGCTTTTGAAAGAGCGCGGCGTGGCGGTAGCAAAGCTCTTGCCATCGAACTGCGGCTTTGATGTTGCCGCGTGGAGTGAACATTTCTCAAGCCGTTTTGCGGGCCAGCCTTTCAAGTCGGTGGCCATCAGTTTTACCGATTCACAGGGCCGCAGCTTTAGCCGCAAGGGTGAGTTCATTGCGACGGCCACGGGTGTTGAGGGCAGCCTGATTTATGCCGCGTCAAACCTGCTGCGGGACGAAATTGCTGCTTCAAACGGGACTAGCAGCGCCACCTTCACGCTCGATTTATTACCCGACAAAACATTGAGCCAAGTGCTGGCCGAAGTGCGGCATCCGCGTGGTTCACGTTCGCTCTCCAGCCACCTTAAAAGCCGCCTGAAGCTCGACGGCATCAAGGCGGCGATGCTGCATGAGCTGCTGGGCAAAGACGCTATCAATGACCCGCTGCGGCTGGCCCAGGCCATCAAGGCACTGCCGGTCACGCTGGTGGCTGCACGGCCGCTGGATGAGGCCATCAGCAGTGCGGGCGGTGTGGCGTTTGAAGCCATGAATGGACAGCTTCAGATCAAAACACCAGCTGGCCTACTGTCACCTTTACCGCCTTTGTTCTGCGCGGGTGAAATGCTGGACTGGGAAGCGCCTACCGGGGGCTATCTGCTCACCGCCTGTTTTGCCAGCGGGTATGCAGCCGGGCGCGGTGTTTTGGGTTATTGGACCAATAACCCCCCGGTTGAACCGCTGTAACACGGGGTTCACCTTTGCCCGCATACAATTACGCACTGCGCTTTTTGCGCTACAGGCGAATCGCGCATTTTTCGCCTTCCCTTCATTGCCCCGTGTGTCGTTATTTATAAATTGTGGAGTTTGCCGTGTTTATTTCTTCTGCCTTTGCTCAAACCGCTCCTGCTGCCGCTGCGGATGGTGGTGACATGTTGTCTTCGCTCACCGGCATGCTGCCGCTGGTGCTGATGTTTGTGGTGCTGTATTTCGTCATGATCCGCCCACAGATGAGAAAGCAGAAAGAGCATCGCACCATGATTGCTGCGATTGCCAAGGGCGACGAGGTGGCCACTGCCGGTGGCCTGCTCGGCAAGATCACCAAACTCGGTGAGTCTTACCTGACGCTGGAGGTCGCAGCAGGTGTTGAAGTGCAACTACAGCGCAGCGCGATTATCCAGGTCTTGCCAAAAGGTGCGATCGCTTTCCCAAAGTAGGAGTTTTTGGGGTCAGAGCCCAAATTCGCCGAGCCTACGGCTCGCCCGGAGGGCGTGGTGCGTTGCACCGCAGCGAAATTGGTGTCTGACCCCAATAACTCATGATGCGGGCTTGCCGCATTCATGGTGTTTTTCACATTCTCAATCAGCCTACCCGGAACAGCCTTCACATGAACCGTTATCCCATCTGGAAGTACGTCATCATTTTGGTCGCTTTGCTGATCGCCATCATTTACACCCTGCCAAACTTTTTTGGCGAAGCCCCGGCGGTGCAGGTGTCGAGCCGCAAGTCAGTCGTCAAGATTGACAGCACCACGGTTACCCGCGTGGAGCAGGCGCTCACGGATGCGAGCATCAAGGCTGATGCAGTTACCTTTGACGGCAACTCGGTCAAGGCCCGCTTTGACAACACCGATACCCAGCTCAAGGCCAAGGATGCGATTCAAAAAGCGTTGAGCCCCGACCCTGCTGACTCGCCTTACATCGTGGCGCTCAATCTGCTGTCTCGCTCCCCGGCCTGGCTGACCGCGCTACACGCCTCGCCGATGTACCTGGGGCTGGATTTGCGCGGCGGTGTCCACTTCCTGTTGCAGGTGGACATGCAGGCCGCCTTGAGTAAAAAGGCGGAATCCCTGTCGGGTGACCTGCGCCTGTTGCTGCGCGAAAAGAACATCCGCCACGCCGGTATTAACCGCAACGCGCAGGCCATTGAAATCCGTTTCAGGGACAGCCAGACGCTGGCGGCGACCAAGGTCCTGATACAGGAGCAGTTCCCCGATTTGCAAACCACCGATGCGCCCGATGGCGCGGAGTACCGTCTGGTGGCCCGCATCAAGCCCGAGGCGGCGCGCCGGGTGCAGGATCAGGCGCTGAAGCAGAACATGGTCACGCTGCACAACCGCATCAATGAGCTGGGCGTGGCCGAGCCGGTGATACAGCAGCAGGGGCTGGACCGCATCGTGGTGCAATTGCCGGGCGTACAGGACACTGCCAAGGCCAAGGATATTCTGGGCCGCACGGCCACGCTGGAGATGCGCCTGGTGGACGAAAGCGCCGAGGGACGTGCTGCCGAGAGTGGCGCCAGCGCCGTTCCCTTCGGCTCCGAGCGTTTTCTGGAACGCGACGGACGACCCGTGATTGTTAAAAAGCAAGTCATCATCACCGGTGAAAACCTGACCGATGCGCAACCCGGCTTTGACTCGCAAACCCAGCAGCCCAAGGTTGACCTGACGGTCGATGCCAAGGGTGGCCGCATCATGCGTGACACCAGCCGCGAGAATCTGAAAAAACGCATGGCTATCCTGCTGTTTGAAAAGGGCAAGGGCGAGGTGCTGACCGCCCCGGTGATTCAGGGCGAGCTGGGCAACCGCTTCCAGATCTCCGGCTCGATGAACGTGTCCGAGGCCAATGACCTGGCGCTGCTGCTGCGTGCCGGATCGCTCGCCGCGCCCATGGAAATCATCGAAGAGCGCACCATTGGCCCGTCGCTGGGTGCAGAAAACATTTCCAAGGGCTTTCACAGCGTGGTTTGGGGTTTTCTTGTCATCGTGGCTTTTATGGCTGTGTATTACATGCTGTTCGGCCTATTTTCGGGTCTGGCGCTGGCATTTAACCTGCTGCTGCTGGTGGCCGTGCTGTCGATGCTGCAGGCCACGCTGACGCTGCCGGGCATGGCCGCCATGGCGCTGGTTCTGGGCATGGCGATTGACTCCAACGTGCTGATCAATGAACGGGTGCGTGAAGAGCTGCGCAACGGTGCCTCACCGCAGGCCGCCATTCACACCGGCTACGAGCGTGCCTGGGCCACCATACTGGATTCGAACATCACGACGATGATTGCCGGTCTGGCCTTGCTGGCCTTCGGTTCCGGGCCGGTGCGTGGTTTCGCGGTGGTGCACGTCATCGGCATTTTGACCAGCATGTTCTCGGCGGTGTTCTTCTCGCGCGGACTGGTCAATCTCTGGTACGGACGGCAGAAAAAACTCAAGTCGGTGTCCATCGGTACCGTCTGGCGGCCGACGGGCAGTGCCGGCGTGCCTGCCAAGAACGGCAAGCCAGCCGCATCCGCCAACTAGAAGCAGAACAAAGAGGAGAGGACGTCATGGAATTTTTCAAAATCAGCAAAGACATCCCGTTCATGCGGCATGCGATGGTCTTCAACGTGATTTCATTCACGACCTTTGTGCTCGCCGTGTTTTTCCTGTTCTCGCGCGGCCTGCACCTGTCGGTGGAGTTCACCGGCGGCACGGTGATGGAGGTGAGCTATTCACAGCCTGCCGATATAGAAAAGGTGCGCGGCAGCGTGTCCGGTCTGGGCTTTACCGATGTGTTGGTACAAAATTTCGGGACCACGCGCGATGTGATCATCCGCTTGCCAGCCCAGAAAGGCGTGACCACCGCCCAGCAAAGCGACAGGGTGATGGCGGCACTGAAAGCCGATGATCCCCAGATCGTCTTGCGGCGGACCGAGTTTGTCGGTCCGCAGGTCGGCGAAGAACTGGCTCTGGATGGCATTAAAGCCCTCGCCATGGTGGTGGTCGGCATCATGATTTACCTGGCGTTTCGCTTCGAATGGAAGTACGCCGTGGCGGCCATCATTGCCAATTTGCATGACGTCGTGATCATTCTCGGGTTTTTTGCATTTTTCCAGTGGGAGTTTTCGCTCGCTGTGCTGGCCGCTGTGCTGGCCGTGCTGGGCTACTCGGTCAACGAATCGGTGGTGATTTTCGACCGTATCCGGGAAAATTTTCGCCGTTACCGCAAGATGAATACCGTGGAGATCATCGACAACGCCATCACCTCCACCATCAGCCGTACCATCATCACCCATGGTTCGACGCAAATCATGGTGCTGTCGATGTTGTTGTTTGGCGGGCCGACGCTGTTTTATTTCGCGCTGGCGCTGACCATTGGCATCCTGTTCGGTATTTACTCTTCGGTGTTTGTGGCCGCGGCCGTCGCGATGTGGCTGGGCATCAAGCGTGAAGATCTGGTCAAGACCGGGCCTCGCAAGGATGAAGATCCCAACGACCCTAACGCCGGGGCTACCGTTTAAACAGCGCCGCTTTAGGGGTTTTTGGGGTCAGAGCCCAAATTCGACTAGCCTTCGGCTTGCCCTCCGGGGGCGGTGCTTCGCACCGCTGCGAAATTGGTGTCTGACCCCAATAACCCCCAAAGAGGAGGTCGCACTTGACCCTGACGATTTTCAGCGCAAGTCCGGCCGACGTTGTCGAGTGCTCAGTAACGCCACGAAGTAGCCATTAAACCAGCTGATATCTACTGGTTTTTTCAGATAAACCGTATGCTCCGGAAGCCCGCCATGCTCGGCCATTTCGGATTCACTGAGGCCAGTGAGCGCCAAGAAAAAGATGTTAGCGAAAGAGGGGTTGGCCCGCAAGGTTCTTAGCAACTCGAAGCCGTCCACCCCTGGCATCTTCAGATCCGTGATGAGAACATCCGGGCGGATAGAGGAAATGTCAATCAACGCCTCCATTCCTGAGGCCATCACCGTGCAGTCAATCGGCAGGTTCCATTGATCCACCATGTCTTTGAACATTTCACGTAAGAGTGCATCGTTTTCAACCACGAGGACCTTGAGCCGAGCCTTCTGTGCAAGTGCCGAGAGGCCTTTCATGTTGTGTTGCTTCTGATATTCGAGGATCGACTGCATCGAGATGCGGCGATGACCACCGCCGGTTTTCCATGCGTGCAACTCGTTCCTCTTCACCAACGTCTGAACGGTTCCTACCGAAAGGTCAAGCAACTTGGCCGCATAGGAAGTTCCGCAGAAGTCTTCCGCCGACTCTTTGGGATTATCAATTTGCATAGCTCATTCTATAAATTCTCCAAATGCTAGCACACATTTTTACAACTTTACAGCATTGGCATCTAATGATACCCCGTATCGCGGGCCTGACGCGTGCATAGACCATAAGAAGCAGGGGCTCGACTGAAAATAGGTGGCACCAAAGGGATAGCCTTTCGAAGCGTCAGTATACCAAAAACACTAAATATGTAAATATCAACAAATAATTTAATTAAATTGTTAAAATTAATAAAGTTGACGTAATATTGTATACGACAACGCCGAATTGATGAGAAAAGGGAAAGGTGAGAAGCATATGGATGAAATCGACCTGGGTCTGGTCCGCGCCCCCTCCCGGAATCACGCTGCTGCTGGCGCTGCTTTTTTCGCCCCCGCTGAGGACGACTTTCAGTGGCGTGCGGAAGTGTTCGGCAATGCCTGCGCGCTGCTTCGGTGTGACGGTGGCCAGCAGCCACAAGACGAGAAACAGCGCCATCATGGCTGTCATAAAATCGGCAAAGGCAATTTTCCATGTGCCGCCGTGATGTCCACCGACACGCTTGACGACCCGCTTGACGATGATCCGTGGTTTCTCTTCGCTCATACTAGAACTCTCCCGGATCAGGTTTTCTTGACTTCCCGAACGTGATCGTCCAACTCGGTGAACGTAGGCCGCTCGGTCGAAAACAAAACCTTGCGGCCGAATTCCACGGCCAGTTGCGGCGAGTACCCATGCAGGTTCGCGAGCAGGATCACCTTGGCGCATTGGTACATCTTTATCTCTTCCGCCACACCCAACTGAACCCGTGCAGCCAGCGGCAAAACAAAGCCATAGGCGAGCAGCACACCGAGGAAGGTGCCGACCATGGCGTGCGCGATCAACTGACCCATCACGGCGGGGGGCAAGTCGGCGGACCCCAACGCATTAACCACGCCCATGACGGCCGCCACAATGCCCAGGGCGGGCAGCGCATCACCGACCGCAGCCAGACTGTGCCCGGGAATTTCCGCCTCATGCTCGATAGTTTCGATATCGTGGTCCATCAGCGCTTCGAGCTCGTAGGCGTCTGTGTTGCCGCCGACGACCAGCCGAAGGTAGTCGCACAAGAACTCCATCACGCCCGTATCGGCCACGATCGCTGGATACCGGCCAAAGATTTCGCTCTTCGCGGGATCGTCCACGTCGGACTCCAGCTTCATCATGCCATCTTTGCGTGCCTTCGCCAGCAGCAGGTACAACAGCGCCAGCAAGTCCATATAATGCTGCCGGTTGTACGCCGACGTACGGAGCGACATCTTCAACTCCCGGAGCGTTGCCCGGATCGTTTTGACGTTATTACTCGCCAGGAAGGCGCCCAGCGCAGCGCCACCGATCATCAGCAACTCCACCGGCTGGAACAGGACACCAAAATTCCCGCCCATCAGGGCGTAGCCCCCGAACACGGAGGCCAAGACCACCAGATAGCCAATCAGCACGAGCACGCGCGTCCCCTTTTTCCCATTTTTCCATGCAGCGTTAAATCAAAAACCTTGCGCCAGAGACAAGGCCCATTTCAGTGAAGTCTGCTGCCTCCTAGCGTCGATTCCGCGGCAAAGTCAACGCCTTCTAGTGCAAGATCGGAACCTTGGAGCCCACCGGCGCGTTTCGAATTGCGCACCTTGCCGGCACGAGAGGGCGGACGACAAAGAACGCAAACATAACCGCTTTTGCTGTCGTGGGCATGCGCGACGAACTGGCCGGTGCATCGGCTGCAGGTGCTGAGCTGCAACAGGTCGCAGTCGAAATACCGCACCATCGTGTAGGCGCGGGTAAAGTCCATAACAACCTGGCTACCTTGAGATTCGACTTGCTCCAGATAAAGCCGGTAGCTCTTGACCAGTGCCTGAAGCTTGCCTTCACTGGCGTTAATCAGCATGAATCGATAGATGTTGTAGAACATTGACGAGTGGATGTTGGCCAGCCATGTCATGTACCAGTCCGCCGAAAATGGCAGCAAACCCTTAGGCGGGGACACGCCCTTGAGCTCCTTGTAGAGCCGCACCAGACGCTCTCGACTTAGTCCAACTTCCACCTCCAGGAACTGTAGACGGGCACCGAGTTCGATCAGGTCAATCGCCAGCTGGACTTCGCGGGCCTCACGCAAGACACTTTTTTGAATCATGCGCGGACACCGCCAGCCTGCATCGCAATCTGACGACCGGCCAACAGGATCGACATATGAGCCTGCTGC
>JBCKNC010000055.1:0-16453 GCA_038902915.1 Polaromonas sp. | reverse complement strand
ACTTCTTGGGCCTGCCGAAGCACTTCCTGCTTCGACAGGTTGCGGGTAAATGCACTTATCCGAACAGTATTGGGTCAGGTTCTATTTAAAGAGCTAACACTGCGCCATGCCCCCCGTATTCACCTTGATGGCGTGCCCCTGCACCTTCTGCAGCCCGGCCACAACCGCCAGTCTTGCTTTTTTTACCACTGCCGACTATTCAAGCCTATCTGGAATGGCTCGGTGATGCTGCCCGGCGCACCGGTTGCCAGATTCACGCTTACGTACTCGCGTCATTCGAGCCTGCCCCCTAAGATGGACTGTATTTAATTTTAAAATAGATCAAATTAGATCCATAATTGCACCGATGAACGGGAAAGACATCATCAAAAAGCTGCAAGCGCAAGGGTGGCAAGTGCTTCGCACCGAAGGCAGTCATGTGCGAATGGGAAAAGATGCTGCGCGGACAACCATACCGCTCCACGGTGCGCATGATGTAAAACCCGGAACGCTTGCCAGTATTGAGCGTTAAACCGGATTGAAGCTGAAATAAGGGGCACTTCTATAAATTCATTTTTCGGGCGAATTGCTGCGTTGCGCGGTGCTCGAAATCCTCACGTACCTGAAGTACGTTCCGGTTCCTGCGCTCCGGGCGCCTTGCACTTCATCCCGAAAATCTGAACTTCTAGAAGTGCCCTAAGGAATATCCATGGAAATCCAATACCCTGCAAAAATCACACACGAATCGTCTGGCGGTTTTTGCGTCCAATTCGTTGACCTTGCCGAAGCCTTTACCGAAGGCGCCACCATGGAAGAGGCGCTGTTCAATGCCTCTGAAGTGCTCACCCTTACTCTTGAAGGGCGTATTGAAGAGGGTCAGGCTATCCCCACACCCAGCAAGAAGGTCAAAGGCGCTCACTACATCACGCCGGATGCAAAAACACAAGCTGCCTTGCTGCTGCGTGCGGCCCGTGGCGACAAATCATTTGCCGATGTAGCGCGGGCTCTGGAAACAAGCTGGCCAGCAGCGAAGCGCCTTGAATCTGCCCATCATTGGCCCAGCCTGAAAACTCTCGACCGCGCCGCCCGTGTTTTCGGAAAACGCTTGGTGCTGTCGTTTGAATAACAAAGCCCGGTGATTAGCCGAGTTGAAGTCAGAAGCAGGGGGTCAGGGTTATTGGGGTCAGAGTCCAAATTCATCGTGCCTTTGGCACGCCCTCCGGGTGCGATGCTCTGTATCGCAATGAAATTGGCGTCTGACCCCAATAACCCCGAAAACACCGACGGGCAACGACTTTCAGCTTCGAAATTTGGTCGAACAGGTGCTCATGCCGCGACAGCGTAGCCTTCTTCAGCAATCGCCTTGCTCAAAAGATCACGCGCTTGGGTTGACTGCACTTGCACTTGATTGGCGGCGCGGTCTATCTTCACTTCGGCTTGCGGGTCGAGCTGCCTGATGGCGCGGGTCACGGCTTTTTCGCAATGGCCGCAAGTCATGCCGGTAACGGTAAAGGTCTGGTTCATAAAAGGGGGTTCCTGTATTTAAAGAAGGTTGATACCAAGCATATCGTGAACCTTGCCACAATGGGAAGGGTTAACCTCATGAACATGACAATTGCTCCAACCCTTTCAATATCACCCGCTCTTCTGGATATCGGCATCGGCGGCATGACCTGTTCGTCCTGTGTGTCAAGGGTTGAAAAGGGGCTGAAAAAAGTCCCCGGCGTGGAGACGGTTAGCGTCAACCTGGCCACTGAGTCGGCGCGGATTGTGTATGCGCCCGGCGAACAGATGGAGGCGCTGCTGCGCCGTGCGGTACGTGATGCGGGTTATGAGGCGCGTGCCGCAGATGCTGCAATTGATGCGCCAGATGTGTCGCTATGGGCCGGGTTCATGCCCGTGGGCATTGGCCTGGCGTTGTCAGTGCCACTGCTGCTGCCCATGGTTGGCGATCTGTTTGGCAAGCACTGGATGCTGCCTGCGCTGTGGCAGTTTTTGCTGGCCACACCGATACAGTTTGTTTTGGGTGCGCGCTTTTACAAGGCGGGCTGGGGTGCCCTGAAGGCGCTGACCGGCAATATGGACCTGCTGGTGGCACTCGGCACAACGGCGGGTTGGGCCTTGTCGATGTGGCTCTGGCTTAGCGCCGAGCCTGACACCGTAGTGCATCTGTATTTTGAAGTCTCGGCCGTCGTCATCACGCTGGTGCTGCTGGGTAAATGGCTGGAAGCACGGGTCAAGCGCCAGGCGACCTCTGCGATTCGCGCGCTGCACGCGCTCAGGCCTGATGTGGCGCATTTGATCGGTCTGGACGGTGAGGTGGATGTGCCTGTCGCCGAGGTACTGGTGGGTGACCGTATCGTGGTCAAACCCGGTGAGCGGTTTCCGGTAGACGGCACGCTGCTGGAAGGCCATACGCAGGTCGATGAATCGATGTTGACGGGTGAACCGTTGCCCGTCAACCGGGAGGCGGGCGACAAGCTGACTGGCGGCTCCATCAATGGCAATGGCCGCGTGGTGATGCAGGTCGGCGCTGTCGGTAGCGGGACGGTGCTCTCAAACATCATTCGCCTGGTCGAAGACGCGCAGGCTGCCAAGGCACCGATCCAGCGCATGGTGGATCAGGTCAGCAGCGTTTTTGTGCCGGTGGTGCTGCTGCTGGCGTGTCTGACCCTGCTGGGCTGGTGGCTCAGTGGCCACGCGTTCGAGATGGCCTTGATTCATGCGGTTGCGGTGCTGGTGATTGCCTGCCCCTGCGCGCTCGGGCTGGCAACGCCAGCGGCCATCATGGCCGGTACCGGTGTGGCAGCGAAGAACGGCATTCTGATCAAGGATGCCCAGGCGCTGGAACTGGCGCACAAGGTGGACGTGGTCGTCTTCGACAAGACCGGAACGCTGACGCTGGGCAGGCCCGAATTGACCGCGTTGATCGCAGTGCCGGGGATGGATGAGATGGATGAGGAAGAGGCCTTGAAAATCGCCGCCAGCCTGCAAAGCAGCAGTGAACATCCGCTGGCCCGCGCCGTGCTCACCAGTGCGCAGGCTAGGGGCTTAGCGTTTGATGTGCCCGGCAACGTACACGCCGTGCCTGGCCAAGGCACGGAAGGTGAAGTTGGTGGGCGCAGTTTTCTGATTGGAAGCCTGCGCTGGATGGATCTGCTCAAGGTAGACATGCGCGCGGTTGCCAAGCAGGCAACAGACTGGCAGGCAAAAGGAGCGACGCTGTCGGCCATGGTCGAGCGTACAACGACCGGCTTGAGGCTTCGCGCTTTGATGGCGTTTGGCGACGAACCCAAACCCGGTGCCAAAGAGGCGCTGGCTGCATTGCGCGCCAGCGGCATCCGGGTGCTGATGATTACCGGCGACAACCGCGGCGCTGCCGAAGCCATGGCGCGCCGCTTGGGCCTGCGGCCTGAAGCGGGAGAAGTCATGGCCGAAGTACTGCCCGGCGACAAGGCCGCCAGGGTGATGGCACTCAAGCAGGGCGGTCACACCGTCGCGATGGTCGGCGATGGCGTGAACGACGCACCGGCACTGGCGGCGGCAGATGTCGGCATGGCTATGGGCAATGGCACCGACGTGGCCATGCACGCCGCAGGCATCACGCTGATGCGCGGTGACCCGCTGCTGGTAGCGGCCGCTTTGAAAATCTCCAGCCGCACGGTCGCCAAAATACGTCAAAACCTGTTCTGGGCGTTTGTCTACAACGCAGCAGGCATTCCGCTCGCCGCCCTGGGTTTTTTGAGCCCTGTGATGGCAGGTGCCGCCATGGCCATGAGCTCGGTCAGCGTGGTAACGAATGCCTTGCTGCTCAAGCGCTGGAAACCGGGCAAGCCCTGATGAATACTAAGATAGCGACATGCATACTTCAAGCAGCATAAACTTGCCGGCCGGCACACCGCTGCGCAGCGATGCCAGCGTGATTGGCCTGGTAGGCGGCGCGCACCTGATCAGCCATTTCAGCCAGTTGTTGCTGGCACCGTTGTTTCCCTGGCTCAAGGACGAGTTCAGTGTCAGCTATGCGGAGCTGGGTTTTTTGATGACGATTTTTTTCGTCGTTTCATGTGCTGTGCAGGCCTTGTCGGGTTTTGTGGTGGATCGTTTTGGCCCGCGGCCGATTCTTTTTGCTGGGCTGACCTTGATCGGCGTTGCCGCCTTCGGCTATTCATTCAGCACCAGCTACTGGATGCTGGCGGCCTTTGCCATGATTGGCGGTATCGGCAACGGCGTGTTTCACCCGGTGGACTACACCTTGCTCAACCGCAAGGTCAGCGCGCCACGCCTGGGCCATGCCTACAGCGTGCATGGCATCACCGGCAGCCTGGGCTGGGCGCTGGCACCGGCCATGCTGGTGCCGCTGACACTGGCCTACTCGTGGCGCGTTGCGCTGGCATCTGCCGGTGTGTTAGTTTTTGTGGTGTTGGCGGTGCTGCTGCTGAACCGCGACAAGCTGACGCTGCCGGTCGTAGCACCTGTCAAGAACGCGCCTGCTTCCCATAGCGGGCTTGACAGCAGCCTCGGTTTTTTGAAAATCCCTGCCGTCTGGATGTGCTTTGCTTTTTTCTTCTGGTCCGGCATCGTGCTCAGCGTGGTGCAGGCCTTTGCGCCGGAAGCTGCGCGCCAGTTGCACGACGTGCCGCTCGCACTGGTCGCCATGTGCCTGACGATTTACATGGTGTGCAGCGCAGGAGGCATGGTACTGGGCGGTTTTCTGGCGTCGGATCCGGCGCGTTGCGAGCGTATCGTCGGCGCCGGCTTCGGGGTGGCGGCACTCGTTGCGCTGCTGCTGGCTCTGGGAAGTTTTTCCGCGTGGCTGGTGCCCGTGCTGTTTGGCGCCATGGGTTTTGCGTCCGGCATAGCCGGGCCGTCGCGCGACCTGCTGGTCAAACGCTCGACGCCCGAAAACGCCTCGGGCCGGGTGTATGGCGTGGTGTATGCGGGCCTGGACATCGGTCAGGCGCTCTCGCCGCTGATCTTCGGCGTGATGATGGACCACGGCCAGTACCGCGGTGTGTTGCTCGGCCTGGCGCTGATACAGGGCGTGCTGATTGTCAGCGCCTTCAGTGTGCGGCGGGT
This sequence comes from Polaromonas sp., assembly GCA_038902915.1. Taxonomy (GTDB): domain Bacteria; phylum Pseudomonadota; class Gammaproteobacteria; order Burkholderiales; family Burkholderiaceae_C; genus Polaromonas. The sequence goes on along the minus strand of JBCKNC010000055.1, from coordinate 11,398 downwards.
GCGGCGGACGGTGCTGGTGACTGCCTGATTGCCTGATTTTCCCTATGCCTGGTATGGGCAGATAAAATGGGTCAGGCCTCTTTTCACGACCGCAGTCCAACAAGGAATACCCTCCGCGTATGCATATCGCTCTCGTTTCAAACATCGCTGCGCGGCAGATAAACGCTATTCGTTAGACCCTACCATTAGAGGAATTCGGCATGAAACTACGATCAGGGATAATCTGTCTTGTCACCTTTGCGGCGCTCACCGTGCTTCTTGGCGGGAACTTGATGGTATCCGACGCACAGGCTCAGGCAGGCCGCAGTCCTGGCCTTCGCAGTTCATCAGTATCCGACGCGCACGCACAGGCTCAGGTCGAGTGGATCGATGTTCACTTTCATCTCGTCGCCGATAAGGGTGATCTTGAAGGCTTTGATGAAGCTGCCCGTGCCGCGCTACGGATGATGGATGCGGAAAAAATTCGGACCATTGTCATCATGTCAATGCCGCGTCCGCGCGAGAACTTTGATATCGAGAGCCTCGCTGCCGTGGTTAAGAAATACCATCCGCGCATGGTGATGCTCGGCGGTGGCGGGACGCTTAACCCCATGCTGCAGAAAGCGGGGCAATCGCCGGAAGTGACTGAGGAAGTTCGCCGTCGCTTCGAGGAAACGGCCCGAGGCATCATCGCGAGCGGTGCCAAAGGCTTCGGCGAGATCACGGCGCATCACGTGTCGCAGACGCCCAACCACGGCTACGAATCCGTGCCCGCCGATCATTCCCTGCTACTGTTGCTGGCGGATATCGCGGCAGAGTATGACGTGCCGATCGATTTTCATTTCGATCCGATTCCTAAGGATGTCGAGAAACCCGCCCATCTGACATCACCGAAAAACCCCGCTGTGCTGAAGGAGAACCTCAGCGGATTGGCGCGGCTGCTCGCGCACAATCGCAAAACAAAAATCGTGTGGGCGCACGCCGGTGATGATCGGGTCGGCTACTTCACACCCAAGCTGGTGCGGGAGATGCTGGAGCGGCATGCCAATCTCTCATTCAGCATTCGCCCCACCAGCAACAGGCCTGGTGCGATGGTGCCGCCAAAAGGCCCGATCAACCAGGAGTGGATCGCGGTGTTGCGCGACTTCCCCGATCGCTTCGTCCTCGGCAGCGACACCTTCGTCGTCCCCACGGCGGGATACACCGATCAGCACATGGGAGAGTCGCATCCGACGATAGTCGGGAGGCGCGCGGGGGTGCAGTTACGCGCCATTCGACAGCTGTTGTCCCACTTGCCGCCCGATCTGGCGCGGCGTATCGGTTATGAGAACGCCGAACGGCTCTACCGGCTTAACCGCTAGTGCGCAATCAAAGAAGCATTGGGTGAGGTCTTGCAATCACGCATTCAGCGTAACGAATAAGCGCCCCAGATAGTTATGTCGCAGCGCCTGCCGCGCCGCATAATGAAGCAGGCCCTGGCGGTTCGCGCCCGGGCCGCACAACCAGCGAAGGAGATGAGCATGAGCAATTCGGACACCCCCAAAGACGGTGACTTCGCACACTGGGTCGAGGAGAAGGCCGAGGCGTTGAAATTCGAGCTCGGCGAAAAATTCCCGGTGCCTACGACGGAACTGCATTCACCCTCGGTGCATGTCGAGACCGGTCGGCAAAAGCTGGAGGAAGTGCTGCTTGAGCATGAGGAGCCCACCGCCGAGTTTCTCGAAGAGCTCAAGGCCCTGGAAGAAGCGCCGCCCCTGAGCGATGAAGAGCTGGCCCGGCAGGCACTCGAAGCGGGTGGTGCGGACGGCGACAAAAATACGCCTGAATAAAGCGTGGGTTTTCGAGTTATTGGGGTCAGACACCAATTTCGCTGCGGTGCATCGCACCGCACCCTCCGGGTGAGCCGTAGGCTCGGCGAATTTGGGCTCTGACCCCAAAAACTCGGGGCGCTGCGCGGGGCCGCAGCTTGTCGAGGCACAATATCTGCATGACACAACAACTTGCCGGCCACCTTTTAGTTGATTGCCTCATTGCCCAGGGCGTTACCCATGCGTTTGGCGTACCCGGTGAAAGTTATCTCGCGGTGCTCGATGGCTTGCACGCTAGGGCCGACTCGATTCAATTCATCACCTGTAGGCAAGAGGGCGGCGCCGCCTATATGGCCGAGGCGCACGGCAAGTTGACCAACCGCCCAGGCGTTTGCATGGTCACGCGCGGGCCGGGTGCGACCAATGCTTCGATTGGCGTACACACCGCCTTTCAAGATTCAACCCCCATGCTGCTGCTGGTCGGCGATGTGGCCAGTGATTGCCGCGACCGGGAGGCCTTTCAGGAGCTTGATTACTTCAGCTTTTTTGGACCCAGCACAAAAGGCTTTGCAAAGCGAGTTGAGCGTATCGACGATGCCGATCGCATCCCTGAATACGTGGCGCGGGCTTTTGCCACTGCCATGAATGGCAGGCCCGGCCCGGTCGTGCTGGTGCTGCCCGAAGACATGCTGACCCGCATGACCGCCGCCCAACCCTTGCCGCGTGTTGAAGCCGTGCAAGCCTGGAGTGATCCCGGCGCGCTGCGCACCCTGCGCGAAATGCTGCTGGCAGCAAAGCAGCCCATCATCATTGCTGGCGGTGGTGGCTGGACCCCGCAGTCAGCCCAAGCCCTGCAACGTTTTGCCGAAAACTGGAAGCTGCCGGTCGGCAATGCCTTCCGCTTTCAGGACACTTTTGACAACCATCACCCGCTCTATGCAGGCGATGTCGGCATTGGCCTGAACCCGAATCTGGCGACGCGCATCAAGGCCAGCGACCTCATCATCGCCATCGGACCACGGCTCGGTGAAATGACGACCAACAACTACACCTTGCTGGAGGCACCAAGGTCCAAACAGAAGCTGGTGCATATCCATTCCAGCGCTGAAGAGCTGAACCGCGTCTTCCAAGCCGACCTGGCCATCAACGCCACCATGAATGCTGCAGCGCGGTCGCTGGAGGTGCTATGTGCTCCAGTCAATCTGCCCTGGGAGGCGTGGACTGCGTCAGCCAACGCCGACTACTTAGAAAATCTCAAGCCCACGGTATCTGCCAACTTGCCCGGCGAAATCGACATGCCTGCCATCGTCGGACTGCTGCAAAAGCATTTGCCGATTGACGCCGTGCTGACCAATGGCGCAGGCAACTTCGCCAGTTGGCTACATCGGTTTTTCAAACACCATGGCCTGGTCAAGGGTTTCAAGACGCAACTGGCCCCTACAGTAGGTGCCATGGGGTACGGTGTGCCTGCGGGCATTGCAGCGGCTATCACGACGAAGCGGATGGTCTTCACGATTGCTGGTGATGGTGATTTTTTGATGAACGGGCAGGAGCTTGCAACCGCCGTGCAGCATGGGGCCAAGACCATCATCGTGCTGCTTAACAATGGCATGTACGGCACCATCCGTATGCACCAGGAGCGCGAGTACCCGCAGCATTCCAGCGGCTCGCATTTGCAAAATCCGGACTTTGCCGCGCTGGCACGCGCCTACGGCTACGCTGGCGTGCGCATCACCCGCACAGCAGAGTTCGAAGCCGAGTTGCTGGCGGCGCTGGCCCGCAAAGAGGGCACGCTGATAGAGGTGACGCTGAACCCGGAAGTCATCAGCACACGCGGCACGCTTTCTAGCATCACGCAAAACGCCATCGCAGCCCATGCATATGAGCAGCTCTAGGTTCGAAACGAAATGGCACGGTCTGCGTTCACGCGGTCCGTGCCGATGTGCTAATGGCTAGTCGAGCTTGACGCCGGCGTCCTTGACCACCTTGGCCCAGCGGCTGATTTCGTGATGGATGAAGGTGGCGAACTGCTCCGGCGCCATGCCTCCGGCTTCCGCTACCTGCGAGGCCCAGATGGCCTTCATGTCGGGCTGGTTCATCACTTTCACCGTTTCCTGGTACATGCGGTCGACGATGTCCTTGGGCGTGCCTTTGATCGCCCACAGCGCGTACCAGGTGCTGACCACCATGCCGGGGACGCCCACTTCGTCCATGGTCGGAATGTCGGGGAACTGCGCTGTGCGCTTGGGTGCGGCGATGGCGAGGGCGCGCAACTTACCCGCCCTTATCTGCGTGGAGGAAGTGCCCATGCCGTCGAATACCAGATCCACGGTTCCGCCAAGAAGGTCCTGCATCATCGGGCCGGCGCCCTTGTACGGTACGTGGACCATTTTGGTGCCGGTGACGTTCAGGAACAGCTCCATGGCGAGATGGTGCGCGGTGCCGGCGCCGGGGGAGCCGTAGTTGAGCTTGCCCGGGTTGGCTTTGGCGTAGTCGACCAGTTCCTTGATTGTCTTGAACGGGTGCTTGGGATTCACCACCATCACCTGCGGCACGTAGGCAGCCACGGTGATCGGAATGAAATCCCTCTCAATATGGTAGGTCAGCTTGCTGTAGACGCTTTCGGCGATGGTATGGTGGATCGCGCCCATGAAGAACGTGTAGCCGTCGGGTGTGGCGCGTGCGGCATTGGCCGCGCCAACCGTGCCACCGGCACCGCCCTGGTTTTCGATGTACACGGTCTGCCCCAGGCTCTGTGTCAGCTTCGCCGAAAGCGGCCGAGCGAAGGTGTCGGTGCCGCCGCCTGCCGGGAAGGGGTTGATGATGCGTATGGTTTTGGTTGGCCAGGATTGCGCCTGGGCCGCGCCCGCTGCAAGCAGCAGCGCGGACAGCACTGCTGCGATTTTGGATATGAATTTCATGCTATTTTCTCGGTGGTGTGCCCCTGTATGAAAATCATTCGAGGCTTGGTCTTGAGTTTGGCAGTTTGCCACAGTTCTTTGTTCGCGTTAACGTAGTGCTTTCCCTGATGAGTCATGCGGTCTCCTGCGGTGGGCCTGATTAGAATCATATGATTCATTCAATCCGAGAGAAGAGAAACCATGCAGCCCCCATCGATTTTGGAACCCCTAGGCGGGATCCGTGTCATCGAGATTTGCAACGTCGCGGCAGGCCCATTTTGTGCCTTGCTGTTGGCTGACATGGGCGCTGATGTCATCAAGCTCGAGAGCCCAGATAGCGGCGATACCTTGCGCGCGTGGCCGCCTCATACCGGGCCTGAAGATGATCAATTGAGCGAAAATTTTGCTTCCTTGAACCGGAACAAGCGTTCGATTACCTTGGATCTGAAAAATCCCGGGCAGAACGCGCTGGCGAAAGACCTGATTGCCATCGCCGATGTCCTGATCGAGAACAACCGGCCCGGGGTGATGAAGCGCTTGGGGCTCGATTTCGATACGCTGCACCAGCTCAACCCCAAGCTCGTCTACTGCTCCATCTCGGCCTACGGGCAAACGGGTCCGCGCGCCAACGAAGGCGGGTTCGATGTCACGATCCAGGCGATGAGCGGCATCATGAGCGTCACGGGCGAAGCCGATGGCGCTCCGGTGAAGTGCGGCGTTCCCGTCGCCGATTTCACCGCTGGCCTGTACGGCGCGATGAGCATTTGCGCGCAATTGCGCCAGGTCAAGGAAACCGGCCAGGGCGTGCATATCGATGTGCCGATGATGGGCACCTCGCTGGCGATAGCTGCATTGCAAACCTCCGAGTACTTTGGCGTAGGCCGTGATCCGGTGAAGCTCGGTTCGGCGCACCCGCGCAATGCTCCCTACGAGGCGTTTCGGGCCAAGGATGACTACCTCGTGATGGCGGCCGGCACACAGAGCTTGTGGGAAATCGTTTGCAAAATCTTGCGGAGCGAAAACCTGCTGCGTGACGAGCGTTTCGGCACTACCGCGCTGCGCGCCATGAACCAGGTCGCCCTCAAGGGGCTCATCGAGGCTATCTTGCAGACCGACACGGCGGCGCACTGGATCGCAGCCTTCAGCCAGGCAGGTGTGCCGTGCTGCCCCATCAATGCGTATTCCTCGGTTCTGTCGGATCCGCAAACCGTTGCCATGGCGTGGGTGCAACCGCTGCAAATGGCCAATGGCCATCAAACCAAAACGGTGGGCATGCCCCTGAAATTCAACGGGGATGCCCCGCCGATTGCGCGCCGGCCGCCTCGCCTGGGTGAGCACAACGCTGAAATCCTGGGGCAAAAATCATGACCTTGTTGCTGGTGAATCGGGAAGGGCCCGTCAAGCGGATTAGCCTGAATCGCCCCGAAAAAAGAAACGCCTTGAGTCTCGATCTGGCCACTGAACTCATGCTCGAGGCGCAACGCTCGCAGACCGATGGCACGCGCTTGCTGGTATTGCGTGGCGAGGGGCCCGGATTTTGCGCCGGCTTTGATCTCGGTCAGTTCCTTGAATGTTCTGCGGCCGATTTGCTGCTGCACTTTGTGCGGATTGAACAGATGTTGCAGGCCTTCGCGCATGCCCCGATGGACACGCTGGCTTTCACGCATGGCCAAACCATTGGCGCCGGGGCCGATCTGGCGCTGGCGTGTCGTCATCGTGTCGGCGCGGCGGATACGAAAATGATGTTCCCGGGCGCACGCTTCGGTCTGGTACTCGGGTCGCGTCGCCTAGCCGAATGCGTCGGCCCTGACCGGGCGCAAGGCCTGATCGGCGGCCAAAGCAAGATCGACGCGCCGCAGGCCCAAGCGCTGGGCATCCTCCAGCAAGTCATCGAGCCCGATCAATGGCCAGCTTACGAGGCACAGGTCTTGGCGCATGTTCTGGCGACCCCTGCCGATACCCGTGCGACGATATTGCGGGCCACCCGGCGCGATACCCGTGAGCAGGACATGAACGATCTCGTCCAGTCGGCAGCCAGCCTCGATATCAAGGAGCGCATGGCGGCTTACCTGGGGCAGGTGAAACCGGCTTGTCGCCCGCACCTATGAACTGGCCCCCACGCTTGCCCACTGCGTGTGGCCGCTGCCCCCCGAGGGGGCTAATTTTCCTTGGGGCGGCCCGGCGGAAAATTGCACTTTAAGTAACTACCAGATGAAAAACCATAACCTGTTTGCTGCTCTGCGGGCAGCCTTTCCCAAGTCGCAGGGCGGCATCTCCACTGAAAGCGCCATTGAAACTGACGACGGCCTGAGCTACTCCTGGCGCGACATTGAGCGTGCCACGGCCATGCTGGCCAACCTGCTGCAATCACTCAAGCTGCCCAAAGGCGCAAGGGTGGCGGTGCAGGTTGAAAAGTCTGTCGAAGCCGTGATGCTTTACTTGGCTACGTTGCGCGCCGGCTATGTTTTTTTGCCACTCAATACTGCCTACCAAAGCGCCGAGATTGAATATTTCATTGGCGATGCCGAGCCTGCCGTGGTGGTGTGCAGCAGCAAGAATTTCGGCTGGGTCAGCAAGATTGCCTTCAAGGCTGGCACGCAAAACGTCTTCACGCTGGATGATGACCGCACCGGCTCGCTGCTCACCCGCGCCGCGCATTGCAGCGACCAGCATGAGGTAGCAGTGGCAGCTGCTGACGACATGGCCGCCATCCTGTACACCAGTGGCACCACGGGCCGCAGCAAGGGTGCCATGCTGTCGCACGACAACCTGCTGAGTAACGCGCTGGTGCTGAAGGATTATTGGGGTTGGAAGCCTGGTGATGTGCTGATCCATGCGCTGCCCATCTTCCATGTGCATGGCCTGTTTGTGGCGCTGCATGGTGCGCTGATTAATAGCAGCAAGATGATCTGGCTGTCAAAATTCGATCCGAAAACGGTCGTCAAAAAGCTGCCTGAGGCCACAGTGTTCATGGGTGTACCAACGCTGTATGTGCGCCTGCTGGCCGAGCCAGGTTTAACCAGAGAAGCTTGCCGCAACATGCGTCTTTTTGTGGCCGGTTCTGCGCCGATGCTGATTGAAACCTTTAATGACTGGCAGCAGCGCACAGGCCACATCATTCTTGAGCGCTACGGCATGTCTGAGACGGCGATGCTGACCTCCAACCCCTATGCAGGTGGTGAGCGCCGTGGCGGTACCGCAGGCTTTGCACTACCGGGTGTGAGCCTGCGCGTGCAAAGTGAAGAAGGCAACACCCTGCCAGCAGGCGAGATAGGCGGTATTCAGGTCAAGGGACCGAATGTCTTTAAAGGCTACTGGCGTATGCCGGAGAAAACGAAGGAAGAGTTCACGGCTGACGGTTACTTCAAAACCGGCGATGTAGGCAAGATCGACGAGCGCGGCTACATCATCATCGTGGGCCGCAGCAAAGACCTCATCATCAGCGGTGGCTACAACGTCTACCCGGCTGAAATCGAGGGCTATATCAATGACATGCCAGGCGTGGCCGAGAGCGCGCTGGTCGGCGTGCCGCACCCAGATTTTGGTGAAGTGGGCATTGCGGTGGTAACTGCAAAAGTCGGTGCGTCAGTCGATGCTGCGCAAGTTGTTGCGGCGCTCAAATCAAAGCTCGCCAACTTCAAAATCCCAAAGCACTGCTATGTGGTCGCCGAGCTACCGCGTAACACCATGGGCAAGGTGCAAAAAAATGTGCTGCGTGAGCAGTACAAAAATCTGTATGCCTAAAATCAATCTGGACTGCTTCGTAGGGTGGGCACTGCCCACGCTGGCTTCATGAATGGGGCCAAGTCGGGGATTGCGTGGGCGGTGCCCACCCTACAGGGAGCTGAGTAGTTACCTGTTTTTAACGCAAAACCAGCACCGGAATATGCGAATGCGTCAAAACGTGCAGCGTCTCGCTGCCCATCAGCAGGCGCTTGATGCCTTTCCTGCCATGAGAGGCCATCACGATCAAATCGCATTTGTGCTTTTTGGCGGCGGTGATGATGGCTTCTGCCACCAGGTCTGACTTGACGGTCACAGCCTTTGCCTTGACACCGTGAGCTACTGCGCTTGCTGCTACGGCATCTACGATGGCCTGGCCGTTTTCGGCCCACTCCTTCTCGACCTTCCCGACATCCATTGAAACGGCCATGCCGCCCTCCCAATAGCTCAAGGGATAGCGCGGAAGCACATTGAGGGCGATGATTTGAGCGCCTGTAAGTTCTGCCAGCTCTATGCCGCTGCTAACAGCTATTTCTGACAGCTTTGATCCATCTGTTGCAATAAGAATTCGCTGGTACATAACGTTGCTCCAGTTGTTAAAAATACAGGGCCACTGTACGCCTACGCACAACTCTGAGTTTGATGCAGATCAAGGTTTCGTTTGCCTTTTGCCCTTAGTCTTGAGCCATGCCTGCTGTCTCCTCTTCATCCCCATTGGTTGATAGCTTGGGCTATGACTTAAGGGCTTCTTTCAAAAACGATGGCATTAACCACCTTAACCACCTTGAGATTTTTGATGCCCCCGAGGAGTGGGCGGTTTTCAGCCAACCTCGGGGTGAGTCGGAAGGTAGGTCAACAGACATCTGGGAGTCGCAAGTGCAGGTTCAAGGCATGCATTGCGCCACCTGTTCATTGACACTTGAAAACCTGCTTTTGAGCGTTAGCGGTGTGATGGCTGTTCAGGTCAGTGCGGCAAGCCAGCGGGCGACGGTTGTATGGTCTTCTGCGTTGACTCGCCCGTCGCAATGGATGGCTGCACCGCTGGCGCTGGGCTACCAGCTCACACCTGCTGTAGACATGTTGGCTGCGCAGCAAGAGCGCAAAGCATCACGCCTGGCACTCTGGCGTTGGCTGGTGGCCGGGTTCTGCATGATGCAGGTCATGATGTATGCGTTTCCGGCTTATGTATCGGCACCCGGCGACATCACCCCTGATATTGAAAAATTATTGCGTTGGGCATCCTGGATTTTAACTCTGCCGGTATTGCTCTTTTCGTGCAGTCCCTTTTTTGGCAATGCGATACGCGATTTATCGCAACGCCGCATCAGCATGGATTTACCGGTGGCGCTGGGTATTGCAGTGACTTTTGCGGTGAGTACTGCCGCAACGTTTGAGCCGCAGGGCTGGTGGGGCCGCGAAGTATATTTTGATTCACTGAACATGTTTGTTTTCTTTTTGCTCACAGGTCGCCTGCTGGAGCAGCGGCTGCGCGAGCGTACTGCCGGATCGCTGGACGCGCTGATGCAGCGCCTTCCCGATAGCGTGCAACGACAGCTTGCGGACGGTAGTTTTGAGCGGGTGTCTCCCCGCAGGCTGGCGGTCGGCGATTTAATTCGCGTATTGCCCGGAGAAGCGTTTCCGGTTGACGGCAGCATTGTTGCGGGGCATACATTTGCAGACGAAGCGCTGCTGACTGGGGAGTCCCACCCGATCGCCCGCCTGGCAGGTTCTGCCGTTCTAGCTGGCAGCTACAACCTTTCGGCAGTGGTGACGGTGCGTATTGAACAGATCGGACAGGCCACACGCTATGCACAGATCGTGGCGCTGATGGCGCGGGCAGCGGTGGATAAACCCCGACTGGCCTTGCTGGCCGACCGGATTGCCAAGCCCTTTTTGTGGTTCGTTCTATTGGCTGCGTTGATGGCTGTGGCGCTGTGGTGGAACACCGACCCCAGCAAGGCCTTGATGGCTGCTGTGGCTGTGCTGGTGGTGACGTGCCCCTGTGCGCTGTCGCTTGCCACACCAACGGCCATGTTGACTTCGGCGGGGTTTCTGGCGCGGCAAGGGGTGCTGGTGCGCCGCTTGCAGGCGTTTGAGTCACTGGCGGGCATCGACATCGTTGTGTTCGATAAAACCGGTACCCTGACCGAGGCACGCATGGGTTTGCAGGCAGTGAAAACCCGTGATGGCATAAGCACTGAACAGGCGCTACAACTGGCCTGGGCACTGGCCAAGCATTCGCTGCATCCGGTTTCTCGCGCCCTGGTTGCTGGTGCGACTGATTTGACTGACCTGACAGCCCTGACTGACATTAAGGAGTTTGCTGGGCTGGGCGTTGAGGGAACAATCGTTACCGGCAACAGATACGGATTGCGTGGCCAGTTGCGCCTGGGTTCAGCCCGGTTTTGCGGGCTGGATGGTGCCTTGCACGATGGGCCTCCGGGCAGCTCACAGGTTTTTCTTTCAGATGAATCAGGCTGGCTGGCTGTGTTTCATATAGACGAAGTGCTACGGCACTATGCACCCGAGATGGTTACCGCGTTACAGACCTCAGGCATTAACGTACAGCTGTTGTCAGGAGATCGGGAGATTGCAGCCCGCCGGGTAGCCGACCGCGTGGGAATCACCACTGCGTACGGTGACATGACACCCCAGGCCAAGCTGGCGCACCTGCAGGCCCTGCAACGAAGCGGGCACAAGATACTGATGGTCGGGGATGGCCTGAACGATGGCCCTGCATTGGCCAGCGCCTGTGCTTCGGTTGCCATGGGGCAAGCCGTACCACTGGCCCAGGCGCAGTGTGACTTCCTGGTCCCTGGTGGGCAGTTGCTGATGGTTCCGCGCATGTTGCAACACGCGCGCCGCACCATGCGCATCGTGCGGCAAAACCTTTTCTGGGCTGCTGGTTACAACGCGGTGTGTGTGCCCCTGGCGATCGCAGGTTTTATGCCGGCGTGGTTGGCCGGGCTTGGCATGGCGCTGAGTTCA
>JBCKNC010000054.1:0-16608 GCA_038902915.1 Polaromonas sp. | reverse complement strand
GCTGTCTGGGCCGGGCAATTTGAGGACATCGAGGTAGAGGGCAGACGCATCCTCGATGACTAGGAACCCGACAGGCTCCTATTTTGTGGCTTCTTGCGCCGCGTTCAGCCTCTCCAAACATAGCCGCAGCAAACCTCAGTGCAAATCATCCGCAGCGAGATGCCGTGCCAAGTCCATCTGATCGTGCAGGATGCGCAAGACATTTATAAAGCGTCCATCAGCAGCAGCGCCCACTCGAAAGTGAATGAAATGCCTACCTTTGCGCCCTTTCCGTTCCACATGCAGCGTGTACGAATCAGGGTAAATATCGCTGCGCAACCTTACACCAACGATCCCCGGGCCTTCACACAAATCCTTAAGTGCCAAATCCAAGGTGGCTTTGTAGACTCGCGCTTGCAATTGGCCGAAACTATCCCGACTCCAACGCAGGATTTGCTTATAGTCTTCCTGCGCAGCGGCAGAGAGACGAACCGTCCACAATTTTGGATTCACTGTTGGCTCAAGATGTCTGAGGCAAGAAAATCGAGGTGCTGCCCAAGAGCGAGAGGAGAATCAAAACTCATGAATCTATCTGCCTCGATATCTGCCATACCGACCTGCACAGCCTCTCGAAGTGCGACCAGTCGCATTTTATCTTCAGACACCTGGCGCTCGACCAGCCGCAGACCTTCACGCAATACTTCGCTTGCATTCTGGTAGCGCCCAGTGGTTACCATTTCTTCAACAAATCCAGCTTGATGGTCCGTAAGGACAACGTTTCTTGTGGGCATAAATACCTTTCACTGAAAAAGAGACTTTGGCAGATTATGCCAATTTTCAAGATTATTCGTCACAGCGTGCTTTGACGCTGAACGAGCAAGCGCCGGACGATGTGGCGGAAGAAGTGCGCGCGCGGGTGGCTGCACTGCTGGATTGACGGTTGTGTCGGTGCCGATTGCCCCGACCCGCATCAGGTCTGAGCCAAAAGGCGACTCAATGCATAGACTGTTTGCCGCTCGGACGCGATACGGCGCTGAAAATACGGGTTGACCAAACTGCTCTGGGTCAGCAAGTCCACCGGGCGATTGAAGAGCGCTTCCAGACCTTCCTTCAAAGCGAAAAAGGCTTGTGCATACGCAGCAGGTGGTGCGTTGTCGAACTCCACCAAAAAGTCCAGATCGCTGTGCTGCGGGTCAAAATCTGCGCGAACTGCAGAGCCGAACACGTCCAGCCTGCGCGCGCCTGAGCGGCGACACAGGTCGGCAACTTCATTTCGTTTCTGATCCAAAAGGGCGTACATGGTGGGTTCCTGTCAGAATTATGCAGCCATCTTGGTGCGCGGCAGCAACTGGCCGTTGACGTTTAATTCAAAAATCGGTCAGGCTTAATTTCAATCGCATCATGTGCGCAAACATAAAAGGGGCCGCTACCCTTTATTTTTCCGGATTCGTTAGATTTTTCACGCACCACCCCGCATTTTTTGCTCAATTGAGCGCAGGGTGTTCTGAATCTCTCGCTCTTTCAATTCGGGATCAATGTCTTGGATGTACTCGATGGCAGAGAAGTCGTCGCCGCGTTTTCTGTTCTGCGGTGGTTCAAGCGCTTCAATGAGGAGGGCTTCCAACGTTGCGACAAGCGCAGCAAGAGAAGAGTTGAATGGGGTTTCGCGGAGGTTTCCTTCTTGAGTTACATCGAGAAGGCCAAACCAAGAAAAACGATTCCACCTGCTACCAAGTCGGTCTACTGTGTGCTCGTACAACCTTTTCCCCAAAGGTCGATCAATCGCGCGACCAACATAAACGACGGTGTGGTGATCGTAGAGAATGTAGATACCCTTTTGTTTCCCGAAATCTACCGGCTTTGAAAGGGCTTGCTGCTTGCCGTACATTTTTAGGTCATTACGCCAAATCACAAGGTCTCGCTGCCAGTACATGCCGAAAGAGTGAATGATCGAGTCTGACGATTCCACTTCGGCTGCGACTGCCGGAATTTGTGCCTTTAGATTGCCGGTTTGTACCGTCGTCGGAGCCGATGTGCCGCGGAGTGAAAAAATGCCTTTGCCTACGCGGATGAAGGGGGATTTGTCGCCGTCATGTTTGACGGATGACGATAGCTGGGCATTTACTGTTGCGGCTGGTGTTGCCCCATCAGTGGAGTAATAACCTCGCGTCAGAATTTGCTCGGAAATTTCTGTGTAGTGCAGAGGCGCGTCAGATTCCCGCAGCACTCGCTTAATCGCTTCTTTCCAAGATTTTTCCACAGAGTTCTCCAAAAAATATAACGTAGAGGTAACCGGCGCGGAGTCGACTTTATCGGTGGAGCGTCCGAGTTGACCGCCATGCTCGTTATGCATTGCTTGCAAGCGCCGAAGTGACGATCTTAACGACATCCCCCAATTCCTTAAAGCTTGATCCACATCAATACCGTGTCGGTATCAACGCGGCACACTGCCTGAGAACTTAAATAACTTAAGGCAAGAGAGGAAATTCTATGAGTGCCGTACTCCCGATTCCATCAATTAGCCTGCCGCAACGCGGCTGGGCCGCCTCGCGTGCTGTGACTTACAACGACAAGATCGTCAGGCAGTTTTCCGTGATGGCGGTGGTGTGGGGCGTGGTCAGCATGTTGGTCGGCGTGTTCATTGCAGCACAGATGGCCTGGCCAGAACTCAATATGGGCATTGCTTGGCTGTCGTATGGGCGCCTGCGCCCGCTGCACACCAACGCCGCTATTTTTGCTTTTGGTGGCTGTGCGCTGTTTGCCACCAGCTACTACGTGGTGCAGCGTACTTGCCAGGTGCGCATCATTTCAGACAAGCTGGCGGCGTTTCATTTTTGGGGTTGGCAGGCGGTTATCGTGGCCGCTGCGATTTCGCTGCCAATGGGTTTTACACGCGGCAAGGAATACGCAGAACTGGAGTGGCCCATCGGCATCTTGATTACCCTGACTTGGCTGGCCTACGCCTTCGTATTTTTTGGCACCATCGGCCTGCGCAAGGTGCGGCATATTTATGTCGCCAACTGGTTTTATGGCGCCTTCATCATTGCCGTTGCATTGCTGCATGTGGTCAACAGTGCAGCTGTTCCAGCTGGCTGGATGAAGTCTTATTCGGTCTATGCTGGTGTGCAGGATGCCATGGTGCAGTGGTGGTACGGCCATAACGCTGTCGGGTTCTTTTTAACGGCGGGCTTCCTGGGTATTGTTTATTACTTCATACCCAAACAGGCTGAACGGCCGGTGTACTCGTACCGGCTTTCCATCGTCCATTTCTGGGCTTTGATTTTTACCTATATGTGGGCTGGCCCGCATCATTTGCACTATACGGCGCTGCCAGACTGGACGCAGTCGCTTGGCATGGTGTTCTCGCTCATTTTGCTGGCTCCCAGCTGGGGCGGCATGATTAACGGCGTGATGACGTTGTCTGGCGTATGGCACAAATTGCGTGACGATCCTATTCTGCGCTTCATGATTGTGGCTTTGTCGTTTTATGGAATTGCCACGTTTGAAGGCCCCATGATGTCCATCAAAACGGTTAATGCACTGTCGCACTACACCGACTGGAACATTGCACATGTACACGGCGGCACACTGGGTTGGGTTGGTTTTATATCGATGGGCGCGCTGTACTTTTTGATTCCCCGCATGTTTGGGCAAGCCAAAATGCACAGCATCAAGGCGATTGAAATTCACTTCTGGATCGCCACCATCGGTATTGTTTTGTATATCGCTGCGATGTGGATTGCCGGTGTGATGCAGGGCCTGATGTGGCGGGCGATTAACGCCGATGGCTCGTTGACTTACACCTTTGTCGAGAGCGTCAAGGCGACTTATCCATACTACGTTGTACGGCTTTTGGGTGGCGTGCTGTATTTGATCGGCATGCTGCTGATGGCTTGGAACTGCGCCATGACGGCACTTGCCGGCAAGCCTGTCGAGGCCAGTATTCCTAGCGCAACGGCTCACGCCTGAAAGAGATCTTATGTCTT
Source organism: Polaromonas sp. (assembly GCA_038902915.1). Taxonomy (GTDB): domain Bacteria; phylum Pseudomonadota; class Gammaproteobacteria; order Burkholderiales; family Burkholderiaceae_C; genus Polaromonas. The sequence goes on along the minus strand of JBCKNC010000054.1, from coordinate 12,643 downwards.
TCTCACATGAAAAAATTGAAACCAATAACTGGCTGATGATTGTCTTGATCCTGCTCGTTCTTGCAGTAGGCGGATTGGTTGAAATTGTTCCGCTGTTTTTTCAAAAATCCACCACCCAGCCCATCAAGGGCATAGTGCCTGACTCGCCGCTCAGGATTGTGGGCCGTGATATTTATGTGCGTGAGGGTTGCTACGGCTGCCATTCACAGATGATTCGCCCGCTGGTCGCGGAGACCTTGCGTTATGGCCACTACTCAGTCGCTGGAGAGTTCGTTTATGACCATCCGTTTCAATGGGGTAGTAAACGTACCGGCCCAGATTTACACCGCGTTGGCGGCAAGTACAGCGATGAGTGGCATCGGCTGCACTTGATTAGTCCGCGCGACCTGGTGCCGGAATCCATCATGCCGGCCTACCCGTGGCTGGAGAAAACGCCGGCTGATGCCGATTCGATCCAGCGGCACATGAAAGCACTGCGAATGGTGGGGGTGCCTTATACCGATGCCGAGATTACTGCAGCGCCCGCGCAAGTCAAGGGCAAGACCGAGCTGGATGCGCTGGTGGCGTATTTGCAGGGCTTGGGCTTGGCCCTGAAATAGGAGGGCAATAACATGGAAATCAATGTTTTACGCAGCATCGTGACGGTGGCTGCCTTTGTGGTTTTTGTGGGCATTTTGCTGTGGGCATACACGCCTTCGCGTCGGGCAGAGTTTGATGATGCGGCACAACTACCTTTTAAATCTGAAGAGAGGCCTCCAGCATGAGCGATTTCAACAATGACTTCTGGCCTTTTTATGTAGCGGTCATCAGCCTGCTGTCCATATTGGCGTGCGCATTGCTGCTGTGGTTTGCGGGCGAGGCCAAGGTTGCGGCACCACGCCCCGGGCAAATCGATGACAACACGACAGGCCATGTTTGGGATGAGGATTTGCGTGAGCTGAACAACCCGCTGCCGCGCTGGTGGTTGTGGTTGTTTATCATTACCGTCGTTTTTTCGCTCGGTTATTTGGTGCTTTACCCGGGTCTGGGCAGCTTCACGGGCCTCTCAAAGTGGACGTCACAAGCCGAACATCAGCAGGATGTGCGCCAGCTGCAAACCGAGGTAGCGCCGCTGTATGCGCAGTTCTCTGCCCAGAGTGTTGCAGCGCTTGCAAAAGATGCGCGCGCTTTGGCCGTTGGCGAGCGGCTGTTCATGAACAATTGTTCCCAATGCCACGGCTCTGATGCCCGAGGCAGCAAAGGCTACCCGAACCTCACCAATGGCAATGCCGCGTGGCTGGGCGAGCGGGGGGCGGAGCACATTGTGCAGACGGTGACCAACGGGCGCACCGGCATGATGCCGCCCATGGCGGCGGCTATAGGCGGTGAGGCAGAAATGAGCGAAGTAGCGAGTTATGTTTTGTCGCTTTCTGGAAGCCCGCATAACGACATCAAAGCCTACGCTGGCAAGGCGAAGTTTGCAGCCTGTGCTGCTTGTCATGGCGTGGACGGCAAGGGAAACAAAGCCCTTGGTGCCCCGAATCTGACAGATGGTTACTGGTTGCACGGTGGCGGTGAGGCGGCGATTGTGGCGGCGATTAAAAATGGTAAAAACCATGTCATGCCGGCGCAGTCACCCAAGCTGACTGCGGATCAAATTCATGTGGTGTCGGCTTATGTGTTGAGCCTCTCGGTCAGCAGACTTGCTACCGGCTCTGGGACACCGGCAGTGACTGATCCTGCTGTACCCAAAACACCTTGACGAAGGCCGCTGGCGTGGCACTTTCATCCAGCAGCATTGATCTCCCCAGGCCCGTCTTACCCGTCATACCCGTCATTGCCGCGGCGGGGGACTCGTCAGAGCTGGTGTCGCTGTACCAGTCAGAACGAAAAATCTATGCCAAGGGTGTTTCTGGCTGGTTTGATCGATGGCGCTGGGCCATGGTTTGGGCGACGCAACTGGTGTTTTATGGCTTGCCTTGGTTGTTGATGAATGACCGTCAGGCCATGCTGTTTGATCTGGGTGCGCGCCGCTTTTATGTTTTTAACCTGGTGCTGTATCCGCAGGATTTGATTTACCTGACGGGTCTTCTCATCATCAGCGCGCTGTCGTTATTTTTGTTCACGGCAGTAGCGGGCAGATTGTGGTGCGGCTACGCTTGCCCACAAACGGTCTACACCGAAATTTTCATGTGGGTAGAGCGCAAGATCGAGGGCGACAGGGTGGCCCGCATGCGGCTCGATAAAGCCCCCATGAGTGCAGCCAAGTGGGCACGAAAAAGCGCCAAACATGCGGTTTGGATTGCGCTAGGTTTGTGGACCGGTTTTACCTTTGTTGGCTACTTCACGCCGATCCGTGAGTTGGCCGCATTAGTGACCAGTTTTTCATTGGGACCGTGGGAGCTGTTCTGGGTGCTGTTTTATGGCTTTGCCACTTATGGCAACGCTGGCTGGATGCGCGAACAGGTTTGCAAGTACATCTGCCCATACGCAAGATTTCAAAGCGCCATGTTTGACTGTGACACCTTGATAGTCACTTATGACGAAGTACGAGGAGAAGGCCGTGGCTTACGTCCGCGTAGCGATACACCTGCAAAGTACCGCGCCAAAGGGCTGGGGGACTGCATTGACTGCAGTCTGTGCGTCCAGGTTTGCCCGACGGGCATTGATATTCGCCAGGGGCTGCAATATGAATGCATTAGTTGTTCGGCCTGCATTGATGTGTGTGACAGCGTGATGGACAAGATGCACTACCCGCGCGGTTTGATTCGCAACAGCACACAAAACGGCATTACCCTGAAGCTGTCGCGTGCAGCGATATTTCGCCGGATATTGCGGCCCCGGGTGCTGACGTATGCCGCTGTGTTGGTGCTGGTCAGTACGCTCTTGCTGTGGAGTTTGTGGACGCGCGCGTTATTCAAGGTGGACGTGGTGCGGGATCGTGGTGCCATGGCGCGTGTAGTCGGTCAGGGCCTGATAGAAAACGTGTACCGCCTGCAAATCATGAATGCGACTGAGCTCAGCCAGCAGTATCAGCTGGGTGTTGTCGGGCTTTTAGGCGTGCGGATTGTGACGGATCCGCTTGTGCTGGTCGATGCAGCTGGTTCGCGCTGGGTTCCGGTACGCGTTCAGGTACCGGCGGATGCCGCTAGTCCGGGTTCGCATCCGATCACGTTTGTGATTTCAAGTCAGGGTTTGCCTCAGGATGAAGTGATTGAAAAATCAGTCTTTTTGGTACCCCGATAGAAAGTAGAAGTCTGTTTCAAGGAGTCAATCATGCAAACTACAGCCAAAACTAATAGAGAGGCTTCATCTGCACCAAAACCAGTCCTGACGGTTAGGCCGTGGTGGAAGGAGCCGTATGTGTGGATGGTGATCGCAGGGCCGCTTTCAGCAGTGATTGCGTGTGCCATCACCGCTATTTATATTCTGCGTGGGCCAGACGCAGTGGTGTCGGAGAACTATTACCGGGAAGGGATTGCGTTAGGCCAGGAAGTCCAAAAAGCCCAGCCGCCTATGCAGCCTGCCAAAATGGGGCGCAACCACAGTGCGACGGGAGGGCGGCTCAATGAAGGCCCTTGAATCAGCCAAGGCCCCTGAGGCCAGGCGCTGGGCGATCATCATCTGGCCGGCTTTTTTGTCGGCGTGTCTGCTGGAAGTACTGGTTTTTGCCATCATCGACCCTGGCGAAATCAATTGGCCAGCTTATCTGGGGCAGCCGACGCGTCAGGGCGTTTATAGCGTGGCATTTTTTTCATTCTGGCTGGTTGGCATTGCTAGCAACGCACTGGTTTTATGGCGCGCCACAACCGAGCCAGCTCACCTTGTAGAGCGTCAAGGGCACTTCTAGAAATTCAGGTTTTCGGGATGAAGTGCAAGGCGGACGGAACGCAGCAACCGGAGCGTACTTGGGTACGTGAGGATTGCGAGTACCGCCCAACGACGCAATTCGCCCGAAAAATGAATTTATAGAAGTGCCCTTAAGGACAAAACTGTGGATTGATGATACGTTGGAGCGCCTCCGCGTCGCGTATCTGGATGTGACGCTGTTTGACTTCAATCACGCCAGTATCAGAAAATTTTGAGAAAGTGCGGCTGACGGTTTCAAGCTTCATACCGAGATAGCTGCCGATTTCTTCGCGGGTCATGCGCAGGACGAGTTCGGATTTTGAAAACCCGCGTGCCTGCAAACGCAGCACCAGATTGAGCAGAAAAGCCGCCAGGCGTTCTTCCGCCCGCATGCTCCCAAGCAGCAGCATGACACCATGCTCTCGAACGATTTCGCGGCTCATGATTTTGTGTACGTGGCGCTGCAGGGCGTTGACTTCGCGGGAGATTTCTTCAATGCGGTCAAAGGGCATGACGCAGACTTCGGCATCTTCGAGTGCAACCGCATCACAGGTGTGCTGATCGTTCACGATGCCGTCCAGTCCAATCACTTCCCCAGCCATTTGAAATCCAGTCACCTGGTCACGGCCATCTTCTGTGTTGATGCGGGTTTTGAAAAAACCTGTACGAATGGCATACAGCGAGGTGAATTTTTCGCCAGTGTGAAAAAGTAGGGATCCGCGCTTGACACTTTTTCGGGTGCCTACAAGCTCATCAACCCGAACCAACTCCTCTGGAGTTAAACCCACTGGCATGCAGAGCTCACGCAAATTGCAGCTTGAGCAGGCTACTTTGATGGATTCTTTAATCATTGGATCCTTCTTTTGAAGTCCCATGATAAGCCCGAACTTCATATTCTGGTTTGGGCTTGATCCATATCAAAGCCGAGCCTTGCTTTTGGCGGCAAAGTATGGACTCACCCTGAGGAGTCCCCTTTATGAGCGTTATTTCCCCCGATTTGCTTCGCCGATTTGACGGGAACGGCCCACGCTACACCTCCTATCCGACAGCGGACAGGTTTGTCGAGTCTTTTGTCGCCGCCGACTATGTGCAGGCGCTCAAGCAGCGCCGTGCGGGGCCTGGCGCCATGATTTTGCCGCTGTCGCTTTACGTGCATATCCCCTTCTGCGAATCCCTTTGTTATTACTGCGCCTGTAACAAGATCATCACAAAGCACCATGGCAAGGCCGACGAATACCTGCGCTACCTAGAGCTGGAAATCAACCTGCACACCGCGCATCTGGGCCTCGGCCAGGTACTGACCCAGCTGCACCTGGGTGGAGGTACGCCGACCTTCATGAGCGACGTGCAGCTTCGCGAACTGATGGCCATGCTGCGCCGCAGCTTTTCTTTTGCGCCCGGCGGGGAGTATTCGATTGAGGTGGACCCGCGAACGGTGGATGTTCATCGACTGGGCGTGCTGGCAGAGCTGGGGTTCAATCGTCTGAGTTTTGGCGTGCAGGACTTTGACCCCGCGGTGCAAAAAGCGGTGCACCGGATTCAACCCGCAGAGCAGGTGTTCGCACTGGTGGAGGCGGCTCGGGCCCTGGGCTTCGAGTCGGTTAATGTGGATCTTATTTATGGTCTGCCGAAACAAACACCTGAGTCTTTCGATCGAACGCTTGCACAGGTTGCGGCCTTGCGGCCTGACAGGGTCGCCCTGTATGCATATGCCCATTTGCCCGAGCGCTTCAAGCCGCAGCGGCGCATCGCCACCGCCGACTTGCCCCCAGCCTCCAGCAAGCTGGCCATGCTCACGCAATCTCTGGCTGCGTTTGATGCGGCGGGTTATGTGTATGTGGGCATGGACCACTTTGCCCTGCCCGATGACGCGCTGGCCGTGGCCAAACGGCAGGGACGGCTACATCGCAACTTTCAGGGTTACAGCACGCAGCCCGATTGCGACCTGATTGCACTGGGTGTTTCCGCCATTGGCAGGGTGGGTGCCATCTACAGCCAGAATGCCAAAACTATTGAGGAGTACTACAACCATCTTGGCCAGGGCCGGTTTCCTGTGGTTCGCGGCCTCGCGCTATCGCGGGATGATCTGCTCAGGCGCGCGGTCATCATGGCCTTGATGTGCCAGGGGCAGCTTCAGTTTGAGTCCATTGAGCTGGGCTACCTGATTGATTTTCATCGTTACTTTGCGCTTGAACTGGCGGCGCTTTCAGCGCTGGCCGAGCAGGGACTGGTGGTGCTGGACAGTTCCGGCATCCAGGTCACCGCCAATGGGTGGTTTTTTGTCCGCGCCGTGGCCATGGTGTTTGACCGGTATCTGCAGGCTGACCGCAACCGCACTAAATTTTCCAGAATCATCTGATGCAAACCACACTTGCCGTGACCGCGTTATTGATGGGTATTGCGGGTGGGCCGCACTGTATTGCCATGTGCGGCGCTGCGTGTGGCGCAATGGGTCGCGTTAACAAAGGGGCAGTGGGTGGATCGCTGTGGCTGTTTCAGGCGGGCCGGCTGGTCGGTTACTCTGTGCTTGGCGCGCTGGCTGCCGCCTCTATCCAGGGTCTTGGGTGGCTCACGATTCATTCGGCTGCGCTTCGGCCTGTCTGGTCGCTGTTTCATGCTGCGGCACTGATGCTTGGTCTGATGCTGCTTTGGCGCGCGCGCCAGCCTATATGGCTTGAGGGCACAGGCCGTGCCATCTGGAAACGGATACAGCTTTCACAGTCGGGCTCCAGCGGGCCGCTATGGCTTGGCGTGTTGTGGGCTTTGTTGCCTTGTGGCTTGCTCTACTCTGCCGTGTTGGTGGCCGGATTGAGCGCCAATCCGATCGAGGGTGCGATGGTCATGGCTTTGTTCGCTTTGGGTAGCGGCGTTTCCTTGCTGGCAGGCCCATGGCTATGGCTGCGCTTGCGACAGCGTGGATCTGACCGCTGGGCCGTGCGACTCGCGGGATTTGCACTAGCTGCTACATCGGGATGGGCTCTGTGGATGGGGCTTGTTCAGAATACCGCCCCATGGCGCGTGACAACATGATGGCCCTCTTAATGTAGCGCCATGAGAATCTGATCCCAATATCTTATGCTCTTGCGCTTCGCGAGTGCGGAGACCTCAAGCAATGGCAAGCATCAAATGCCCGAGTGGTGCGGCGGATGGCTTTACCTTGATCTCGATGTCGTAGCCAAGCCGATTCAAGCAGTCCATCAGCTTGCGCTCGGACAGGTTCGCGAAGTCGCCGCGCAACATGCCTGACACCTTCGGTTGTGTAATGCCCATGCGTCGCGCTGCTTCGTCCTGGGTCAGGCCGAGCTTGCGCACGGCCTTGGTGATCTCGATCACCAAGACGGATTTAATCTTGAGCTTGTCGGCGTCGGGCAGGCCAAGATCGGCGAAGACGTTGCCTGAACCGATTTCGATCTCGATGCCGTCAATGATGCGTTTTACCATTTCGTAGCTCCTTTGCGAGCGCCTCAGCCACCTTCAGCCTAGCGCGGATGATTTCCATGTCCTCCTTCGGCGTGGCGATGCCGCTCTTGCTCTTCTTCTGAAAGCAGTGCAGAACGAACACCGCTTCCTCGAATTTCACGGTGTAGACGGCGCGGTACGTACCGCCTATGTCGTCTTCGACAACCTCCAGCACACCCGCACCGCCGAAGCCCTTGAGCACCTTTGCCGCACCATGCCGATCGCCACGCTGCGCGAAATCCAAGGCATGACCAAAAAACTTCCTCACTCCCGCAGGAAGGAGCATCAGATCTTTTTTACTGCCCCCGATCCAGACGAGCGGTTTTTCTTGTGTGATCACGAATTGATTATACCTTAACTGGAATAACATACGGCTCTTTGACATCCTCTTTCACATCCTTCGGTCCGACGAACTGGTTCCACGTCAGGTAATCGTCGCCTTGCAGCCTTTGATGCAACTATGCCGATGGTGATGCAAAGTCATTGACACGTTCCGTAGGGCACCTCTAAAAATTACCGTTCGCCCTGAGCTTGTCGAAGGGCTCAGTCTGAACGGATCAGTCCGAACGAGGTTTGGTAAATTTATAGAATTCTCCTATAGTGCAACTACCGCAACACGATCGCCCACAGGCGGTTCAGTCCAACATGGTTTATCTGCCGTGATTGATGTCTTCGCCTTGTGCTGGCTTTACGGCGCGGCGGATAAACGCTGATTGTTAGGCCTCCGTGAACGCCCGCTCCTGCTACATGTGTGCCGCCGAAGCCACGTCACGGGAACACGCGCCTCCGCGTTGCCTCTTCCCAGAAGCAAAAGACACACCCGATGGGTCGAACTACCGCAGGAACCTCGTGACGGTTCCGTCCTGCGACCTGCACAACAGCGAGAAGTCGCACGACGATGAGTATCTGCTCTTTGTGCTGGCCGGTTCCTACACGTCCAGCGGCATTGGACTGGCTCAATTCCTGACAAAAGTTCGCAGAGCATTCGAGAAGAGGCCCAGCAAAGCGAATAACTTCGTTCAAAAGTCAGTTCCGGTTCAACTGAAACGTCTCGGCCAGTCAGAATGGGAGCATGGAGCTCAGGTCATCATCGACGGGCAGCGAATCGACGGCGTATTGGGCAATGGCGCCCGTGCGCTCTACCACCACCACACTCGATCAAAGTTCCAAGGCCAAGCCGAAGTTATCACGAGCTTCACGATGTACCTCGACGAGAAGCTTTAGGCCTCGGTGAGAAAAGCCTTTGACGCCACAGCGAGAGTAATGGCTGCCGAGCCACTGCTCGGGGAGAACCCTGCCATCTTCTCCTACAAATTCAAAGAGACCGAAAGTATGGTCATCTTCTACTTCTGCTTTTACGAGAGCAGTACAGCGATTGTTCGCTTCAAGAAAATTGCTCTCGCTCGCTGAACGGAGGCCTAACGAATAAGCAACTGTCTTAAAAGTCAAGCATTTTCGACCTCCCGGGTGTGCAAATTTTCGTTCCATGGCGTGCCTGATTTGACGATGGCATTCAAGATCGTCAGCAGCTTGCGCGTGCACGCGACCAAGTCGACCTTCTTTGCTTTTCCTGCTGCCGGTCTAAACTCGCCTTTTCGAAATAAATTCGACAGAACCAGATTGATGCGGTGCCATTACTTTGATGGCACTCACCCCAAGGATAATTCATCCATGAAAAGTTTGACCCATTCTTTGTTGCTGGCGCTGGCGCTCACCACGGGCGCGTGGGTGCCGGTGCAGGCGCAGACGTTGGAGTAGTCGCGTGCGGCCTATGAACGCAAGGATTACCGCACGGCCTTCGCAGGGTTTAAGAAGCTGGCCGAGCAGGGGAGTGCCAGCGCGCAGTTCAACCTGGGCAATATGTATGCCGACGGTCGAGGCGTGCCCAAAGACGACCAACAGGCCGTGGCGTGGTTCCGCAAAGCCGCCGAGCAGGGGCATGCCGGTGCGCAGCTCAACCTGGGCGTGATGTATTACAACGGCCAGGGCGTCCCCAAGGATGAACAAATGGCCTATTTCTGGTGGCTGCTGGCCAGTGCACAGGGGCATCAAAATGCAGCAGAAAGACGTGATATTGTGGAACGCCGCTTGTCATCCGAGCAACGCGCCGCCGCCCAAGCCTCCGCGCGCAACTGGCAGCCCAAAACCGCCGCGCAATCCAGCAATGTCCCCGGTGGAAGTTCCGCTGACTCCGGTGGCTCGAACCGCGACCCCAGCCGTCCGGCCCCTGCGACGGCCCAAGCCGACAGCAGTGGCAGCGGCTTTCGCGTGGCGCGCGGTGCCATCGTCACCAACCACCATGTGATTGACGGCTGTAGCCGCCTGAGTGTCAACGGCACCGCCGTCCAGGTGCGCGGCAGCGATGCGCGCAGCGACCTGGCCTTGCTGGGGGTCACTCTGCCAGGCCTCAGCGCCAGCTTGCGGGCAAAGCGCACGGCGGTGGGTGAACTGGTGGCGGTGGCGGGCTACCCGCTGCGCGGCCTGCTCTCGGGCTTTAACATGACCACAGGTAGCCTCAGCAGCCTCTCGGGCCTGGGGGGCGATACGCGCTACCTGCAGATCACCGCACCCGTGCAGCCCGGCAACAGCGGCGGGCCGATGCTGGACTCGGCCGGCAACCTGATGGGCGTGGTGGTGTCCAAGCTGGACGCGATCAGGCTGGCCAAAATCACCGGCGACATGGCGCAAAACGTCAACTTCGCGATTAACGTCAACGTGTTGCGCTCGTTCCTCGATGCCAACAGCGTGGACTACGAAACCGCCAACTCTGACAAACCGCTGCTGTCCACGGCGATTGCAGAAAAGGCCAAAGGCTTTACCGTGCTGGTGGAGTGCTGGAAGTGAGCTTCAACAAGCAGTACATCAACATGATGCCTGGTTGAGCCCTCTTATACAATCTCGGGGCAGATTTTGTTCGGATGAGCGATCCCAATCGCCTTGTCCGCTACGCCCCTTTTTGTTGACCATTTCTCCGCTGGAGCGCGAACATCATGAAAAAATATTTTTGGGCTTTGGCTTTCTCCGCTGGAGCACTGACTGCCTGCGGCAAAAAAGAAGAAATGCCGGTTACCGTTACGGCACCTGTTGCCGCCCTGTCCGCCGCCGAAGAAAAAATTCTCAACATCTACAACTGGCCCGACTACATCGCCAAAGACATGCTGGCCAACTTCACTCTTGACACCGGTATCAAGGTCAATTACCAGACCTTTGAAAACAACGAAGTCCTGCAAGCCAAACTGGTGGCTGGCAACACCGGTTATGACATCGTGGTGCCGGGTGCGGTGTTCGCCAAGTCGCAGATTGATGGCGGCCTGTTGATGAAGCTGGATAAAACCAGAATCAGCAACTACGGCAATCTGGACGCCAGCATCATGGCCAAGCTCGACAAGATTGACGCCGGCAACGCCTACCTGGTGCCGTGGGCTTGGAGCTTCACGACAGTCGGCATCAACAAAGTCCAAGTGGCAAAGGCTTTGGGAAGTAAGCCCATGCCCGCCAATGCGTGGGAGCTGGTCTTTAACCCCGAGTACACCGCCAAATTCAAGTCCTGCGGCATTGCGTTTCTGGATTCACCGACCGAGGTCATTCCGCCGGCCATGCATTACCTGGGCAAAAACGCCTATTCAAATGACGCAGCCGACCATAAGGCGGCTGGCGACATGCTGGCCAAGGTGAGGCCGCATCTGCGCTTGTTCTCTAGCACCATAGTTGATGATCTGGCGACTGGCAAGGTCTGCGTAGTCCTGGGCTGGGCCGGTGACATCAACATCGCCAAAGTACGAGCGATTGAAAACAAGAATGGCAATGAGGTTGAGGCCTTGCTGCCAGTAACCGGCGGGCTGCTCTTTTTTGACAACCTGGCGATTCCGAAAGATGCCAAACACCCGAAAAATGCGCTCGCATTTATCAACTACTTTTTGAAGCCTGAAGTGTCTGCAGCGCTGACCAACGAGCTGGGTTACGCAACTGCCAACAAGACCAGTCTGGCGAACGTCAAACCCGAGATCGCCAAAGACCAGGCGGTTTTTCCGGATGCGGCCAATATGCAAAAAATGGTTTCACCCGCCAGCTTCAGCAATGAGGCGCGGCAGTCGATGAGCAACGTCTTCACGCTGTTCAAAAAAGGGTCTTGAGCTTTGTCAGGCATCACCGAAGGGTTTTTAAAAACGAATTTGCTGGTCAAACGCTTTGATGGCGTTGCAGCAGTTGATGGGGTGTCGCTGTCCATTAACAAGGGTGAAATTTTCGCCTTGCTCGGTAGCTCGGGTTGCGGCAAATCGACCTTGCTGCGTATGCTGGCCGGGTTTGAAACGCCTACTTCTGGTTCAGTGCTACTTGATGGGGTAGACATTGCAGCCATGCCGCCCTACGAGCGGCCCATCAACATGATGTTCCAGTCGTATGCGCTGTTTCCGCATCTGAATATCTGGGACAACATTGCGTTTGGCCTCAAGCGTGAAGGCATGCCCAAAGCGCAAATGGTCGCGCGGGTTGATGAAATGCTCAATCTCGTGCAGTTACAAGCCTTTGCCAAACGCCAGCCGCACCAGCTATCGGGTGGCGAGCAGCAGCGGGTGGCGCTGGCGCGTAGCTTGGCAAAAAAACCGCAATTGCTGCTGCTAGACGAACCGCTGGGCGCGCTGGACAAAAAGCTGCGCCAGCACACGCAGTTTGAGTTGGTCAATATTCTTAAATCAGTCGGCGTGACCTGCGTCATGGTGACGCACGACCAGGAAGAAGCCATGGCCATGGCTTCACGCATTGCCGTGATGAGCCATGGCCGGGTGCTGCAGGTAGGCACACCCAAAGAGATTTATGAATACCCGAACTGCCGCTTTGTGGCCGACTTTATTGGCAACGTCAATTTGTTTGAGGGTAGCCTGAGCTTCGATGAGGCAGACCGCTGCGAGGTGACCACCGAGCACGGTGTGGTTCATGCTGGCCACGTAATAGACCGCGCAAGGAGTGGCGCGCTGGGTATGGCGGCGGCGGTTGCTGTGCGGCCTGAAAAAATTCATCTCTCCAAAGAGCGGCCAGCCGGTGTGGCTGTCAATCTGTTCATTGGCAAGGTCAAAGAGATAGCTTACTTTGGCAGCTACAACACATTCATCATCGAGATGAAGGGCGGTCGCACCGTGAAGGTCACAGAGACCAACACGACGCGCCACGAGATCACAGGCGTCACCTGGGGTGACCCGGTTTTTTTCTGGTGGGACGATACGGCCCCTGTGCTGCTAACACAGTAGCGTAGTAGCTGTTTTCTGATAGCCATGAGCCGCTTCTTCAAATACCTGCAAAACAGGCTGGGCCGCCGGTTTGTGATTGGTGTGCCCTACGTCTGGCTGCTGGTATTTTT
>JBCKNC010000053.1:0-17053 GCA_038902915.1 Polaromonas sp. | reverse complement strand
TGGCTCGCGGCTTACGCGCCTGAACTTCAATATTTTTTGCCGGCATGTTTTGGGAAGGCATCAGGTGCCCGCCACCAGACTGACTGCGTGCTGGCTCAGCCAACGCACCGGTCCACTCATAGGCAACGGTTCCCGGCGGGTGTTTGAACCAGCCAGGGTCCTTGTAGTCTCCGGATTTCTGGTCTTTGCGGACCTTGAGCACGCTGAACATGCCGCCCATGCCGACCGAGCCGAAGGGCCCTTGGCCGGTCATCATGGGCACGGTGTTGTCTGGGATCGACATATCCATCTCGGTCATGTCCTTCATACCGCGCTCGCCCATCACCATGTAGTCGGGGATCAGCTTGGTGATCTGCTTGGCCAGGCCGCTGTGATCTACGCCGATCAGGGTCGGCACGTCATGCCCCATCGGGTTCATCGTGTGGTGGCTCTTGTGGCAATGAAAGGCCCAGTCGCCTTCCTCGTCGGCAAGAAAGTCCAGCTGACGCATCTGGCCGACCGCGATGTCTTCGGTGACCTCGTACCTGCGCGTGCTCTTGGGCGTGGGGCCACCGTCGGTGCCGGTGACCAGAAATTCGTGGCCGTGCAGGTGGATCGGGTGATTCGTCATCGTCAGATTGCCGATGCGGATGCGCACCTTGTCCATGTGGCGCACATTGAGCGAGTCGATACCGGGGAAGACGCGACTGTTCCAGCTCCAGACGTTGAAGTCCAGCATCGTCATGACCTTGGGCGTGTAGCTGCCGGGATCAATGTCGAAGGCGTTGAGCAGGAACACGAAATCTCGATCAACCTCGTCAATCAGTGGATGCTTGCCCTTGGGATGAGTGATCCAGAAGCCCATCATGCCCATCGCCATCTGCACCATCTCGTCGGCGTGCGAGTGGTACATGAAGGTACCGGGCCGGCGCGCCTCAAACTCGTAAACGAAGGTCTTGCCCGGCGGGATGCCAGGTTGGTTGAGGCCGGTCACGCCGTCCATGCCGTTGGGCAGGCGCTGGCCGTGCCAATGGATACTGGTCAGCTCAGGGAGCTTGTTGGTGACGAAGATGCGCACGCGGTCGCCCTCCACCACCTCGATAGTCGGGCCCGGTGACTGGCCGTTGTAACCCCACAGGTGGGCCTTGAAGCCGGGCGCCATTTCGCGCACAACCGGTTCGGCCACCAGGTGAAATTCTTTCACGCCATTTTTCATGCGCCAAGGCAACGTCCAGCCGTTCAGGGTGACGACCGGGTTATAGGGCCGCCCGCTGTTCGGCACCAACGGCGGCATGGTGTCGGGCTTGGTTTGAAAAACCGGTTCAGGCAAGGCTGCCATGGCGACGCGGCTCACTGCAGCGACTGCTACGGCGCCTCCGGCAAGACCGGCCGCTTTAAAAAACTGTCTTCTTGAATTCATGTGGAGTTCTCTTTGGCAAAATTTTTAAATAGATGGTGCGCAAAGCTGTCAACGCTTCGGCATGGTGGCGGATCATCAGTTAGGCACATCAGTGAGGCGCAGCGCCGCCTGCCTGTCCTCCGGCCGGCATGGCTGCTGCGGACGCCATGACCGGCTTGCCCATCACCGATGCCTGCAGCGCCGCGTCAGTCAGCCAGAACTGTTGCTCAGCAGCGATGGCCGCCATCACAGTGCCGACCTCAGATCGCGAATCGGCCAGCAGCTCGAAGACGCCAATTAACATGCCGTTGTAGCGAAGCATATTTTCTTCGGAGATGGTCTTGCGCAGCGGTATCACTTCATCGCGGTAGTGCCGGGTGATGTCATAGGCCGTGCGGTAGGCGGAATACGCCTGGCGCAAGCTGGAGCCTGCCGCGCGTACCACCGCTTCCAGCCGGTTGGCCGCTGCTAGGGTCTGCGCGTTCATCGCGTCGCGCTGGGGACCGCCCCAATCGAAAATCGGCAGGCGCAGGCTGATCTCAAAGCCGCGGCCCGTCGTCTTGGTGCCGTGCTCGTTGTCGAATACCGTATTGCGGATAATGCCCAGCTCGATGTCCGTCAGGCTGGTCACGAAGTTCAAGCCCTGCGCCTTGGCGGCAGCCTCAAAGTCTGATTGGGCCATACGGATATCCAGCCGTACGGCGTTGGCCAGCTTGCTGACATCGGCAGGGTCGCGCGGCGCTTTTGGCAGATCGGGCAATCGCTCGGGCAGTTTGAGCTGATTGGCCTGCGCGTCTGTCAGACCGAGCAAGCGAGTCAGTTCCTCGCGGGCCGATGTTGCCATGTGCTGCGCGCCCGCCAGTTGCGTCGCGGCATCGGCGTAGAACATTTGCTGGCGTGCACGGGTCAGCTTGTTGAAGTTGCCAACGGCCTGCATGCGACGCGCCAATTCAGCACTGGCTTGCGCGCTGTCAACTACCTGCCTGGCATAGCTCAGGCTCTGTTGTGCAGCAACCGCCTTGACCCAGGCCTGTCGCACCTGGGTCACCTGGTCGATGACATCGGAGTTCAGGCGCAACTGACTTTGCGCGATGCGCCGCTGCGCGATGGCGTTGCGCTGAGGCAGCGTCAGCAAGTCTAGCAAACCGAAGGAGAGCAAGCGTCCCAAGTCGAGCTCAGCGCCAATACTGCCGCTAAGCACGCGCTCGAACGTGAAAATCGGATTGGCTATCCGGCCTGACTGCGCTGCGTTGGCCGCATTGGCCCAGTTTTCTGCCAGCATGGCCTGCAATGCAGGACTGTTGATCAAGGCAAGCTGCACCGCAGCACTCTGGCCGAGCGGCTGCTTGAGCAACTCCGCAGCAGTACGTTCTCGCGCATCCCGCTGCGCCTGGGTTTGCGCCAGCGACAGCCGGCCCGCCGTGAAATCGGCCGCATCCTGGTTGGTTTTAGCGATGGACTGATCAAAATTGACGCTCGCGCATCCCGTCAAAACCACCAATGAGACCGCAGCGGCGACCAGCTTGACACGTGGTATCCGGTTTAAACGCGTCATG
This sequence comes from Polaromonas sp., assembly GCA_038902915.1. GTDB lineage: Bacteria > Pseudomonadota > Gammaproteobacteria > Burkholderiales > Burkholderiaceae_C > Polaromonas. The sequence continues at coordinate 14,119 of JBCKNC010000053.1, read as the reverse complement.
GTTTGCCTCCCTGGCCGGTCGCAGTGCTTGCCGCGTTTCCAGCAGCAGCATCGGGCTGTCTCGCCTCTTTGGCGTAAACGCGCCAGCCGCCAATCTTGCCAACCGTATCGTTGGCTTTTACCCAATTGCCGGTTTTTTCGTCTGTATAGGGCTTGTAGCCCTCAAAAGCCGACTGAAAGCCCGCGGGCGTGACCTTTGTCACCTGAGTTTTTCCCATGATAGTGGGCGCTACCGGGTTCACCTGCGTATGCGCAGCTGTGACCCACAGCGAGATCGCAAGCAGTGAAAGCCAGCGGGGTAGCTTAGAAAAATGACGGGTATTCAAAATAATCTCCTGATAAACAAGCGGGGCGATTGCGACAATCGCAGCAATCCAGGTGCAACGGACAGTCAAGCCCGTGCTGGTGCAAATACAGACCCAGTTTGGGCCTGGAGTTCAGGAAATCGGTGGTTTTTGGCCGAGCGCAGCGACGGCACTGGCAAATTGGGCGGCCGGCGAATGCGGCAGTGCGGGGGGGATCGCCAGGGATGCAGCGTGGGTCTCCAGATGCGACAGCGCCACTGTGTGGCACGCCTGGCAGGTGGGGCAGACGTCGCAGTGTGAATCTGTTTGCGTTGTTTCATCAGCTTTGGCATGGCCTTCGCAGTCATGCATGGCTGCTGTCTTAGTGTTTTTTGCTTCAAGCAATGCTTTTGGCACTTCAAAAGCCGTTTTTTCACCATTGAAAGTGTCTGAAATGCCCTGTTTATGCACGTGACCAGCTATTAATTCAATAGCATTATCAAGCTGTTCATGTTGGCGACTGATCTGGCTCGAAGCCATTTCAGTGGTCATCACCTCACCGGCCCAGCCGCGCAAGGGCAGCAGGGCAATCATGAGGACGAGAACTAAAAAACGCATAGGGTAGTGATACGGCGGGTTTGTAAAAGTTCAACTATAGCTAGTCTTTTGCCGCACGCAGTCGCAGGGCATTTGCCACGGCCGACACCGAACTCAGGCTCATGGCTAGTGCGTCGTTGATGTCGTCTAGCACTCTTATCAGGCCGACCAGCTTGCCGCTGCGGATGGATTCAAGGTAGCCCAGGGGCTTGAGTGCCGCAGAGATAGGCATTCATGCGGGTTCGGCAGATACATCCCTGCTGATGGCGATTGATGCCAGCATGGTCAGGCCCGAGCGCTTTGCCGAGGCAGCAACTGCGGGCTGGCGTCGTGGTACGCTGGGTGACCCGCGTGCGGCCAATGGGCAGTTGGGGCTTGATGCAGTCGTTAAAATCACGGTTGAGGCGATAAAAAAAGCTGTTGCTGCGCCGCGCTGAGTGGCTCTCAGTGCGGGCGTTCAAGTCTTGAGTCATCCATCAGTCAAAAAGTTAAAAGTTCGGAAGTCAATCAATGCGTAAAAAATATTCAATCATGGCCGCGCTGGCGGCTCTGGCCTGCGTTGCTACTGTGTCCCTGACGCTTGCACAGACTGCTGCAAAACCAGCCATTAAATTCGAAGGTAAGCCGCTGGCCGCAAGCAGTGCAACGGTGGATGTGGTGGCCGGCATGCCTGCCGCGCTGGACCCCAACAATTTGTACAGCGAGACTGCGGCAGGCCGCATGAGCCCGACTGTTGCGGGCGCGCTGGAGCGGGTCTATGTACCCAATCGGAATGACAACACGGTGTCTGTGATAGACCCCAACACCTTGAGAGTGATTGACACCTTCAAGGTCGGTGTTCACCCGCAGCACATCGTGCCAAGCTGGGACTTGCGCACCCTGTGGGTCACCAACAATGCGGAAGCCCGTACCGACGGCAGTCTGACCCCGATTGATCCCAAAACCGGCAAACCCGGCAAGTCGATACCGGTAGACAACCCCTACAACCTGTACTGGTCGCCCAATGGCCAGTACGCCATTGTTGTGGCAGAGGGCCTCCAGCGCCTGGACTTTCGTGACCCGGTCACCATGGCGATGAAGTTTACGATTCCGACACCCAAGTGCGCAGGCATCAACCATGCCGATTTTTCAATCGACGGCAGGTTCGCCCTGTTTACCTGCGAGTTCAACGGCTCCATCACCAAGATCGACCTAGTGAACCGCAAGGTGATTGATACCATCAAGCTGAGTCAATATTTTGACCGGCCTGATGCGCTGCTGCTGATTGCAACACCCGGCAAAAAACCGCGCTATGTGCCAGACCCGAGCAAGCCCGGTGCTGAGATTTGCACCACGCCGGGTATGCCGCAGGACGTGCGCATATCGCCCGACGGCAAACTGTTTTTTGTCGCCGACATGATGGCCGATGGCGTGCATCTGGTCGATGGTGAATCGTTTAAGCAGGTTGGCTTTATTGCCACTGGTGTCGGTGCCCACGGTTTATACCCCAGCCGCGACGGTAAAAGCCTGTATGTGGCGAATCGCGGCGGCAACAAAATCCGTGGCACACCAGGCGGCAAAGGCAGCGTGTCGGTGATTGACTTTGCTACTCGCGTCGTGACCAAAACCTGGCCTGTTCCGGGCGGCGGCAGCCCGGATATGGGCAACGTCAGCGCAGACGGCAAGTACCTGTGGCTTGGTGGGCGCTACGATAACGAGGTATATCGCTTCAACACCGACAGCGGCGCTGTTGACAAGGTCAAGGTCGGGCGTGAGCCGCACGGCCTGACGGTATGGCCACAGCCGGGGCGCTATTCGCTAGGGCATACCGGTAACTTGCGCTAGTCGCGTTAGTCATGCCCCCCTCCCATACCGAGCACTTCAAGTTCTGGCCCACACGCCTGCCGCACCGCATCACGGCCCCGGCCACATCGCTGTGGCATAACCTGGCTGTCAATGCGCTGCGCTTTCCCGACAAGCCCGCGCTGGTGTTTTTTGATGCGGTGCTGACTTACCGTGAGGTGATGCAGCAGGCCGAACGCCTGGCTGCGACGCTGGCCAAAGCGGGCGTTAAAAAAGGCGACCGCGTCGTGCTCTATATGCAAAACTCGCCGCAGTGGGTGATTGCGCACTTTGCGATTTTGCGGGCCAACGCGGTGGTGGTGCCGGTTAACCCCATGAACCGGGCTGAAGAACTCAAGCATTACATCCTTGACCCCGACACCAAAGTCGCCATTGCGGCAGCCGACTTGGCCGCAGAGCTTGCCAAAGCCGATGCGCAGTTGGACCAAGCACAGAGACTTTCAACGCTGATTGCTGTGCATTACAACGATGCCTTTGATGTAGCCGCCAGCCAAGCCAGTGGCGCGTTGCCCGAGGCGTGGGGCGATTGGCTGAGCACACGCCACCCACTCCCTAGGTTAAAAAGTGGCGTGGTGATGGACTGGCTTGACGCGCTGCAAGGCGACATCAAACATCTGCCGCTGCATACCGCCGAGCCGCAAGACTTGGCTGTTCTACCCTACACAAGCGGCACCACCGGCCTGCCCAAGGGCTGCATACACACCCACGCCAGCATCATGCACAACGCGGTGGCCGGTTGCCTGTGGGCTGGCAGCACTTTTGAAAACGTGGTGCTGTCGGTGGTGCCCATGTTCCACATCACCGGTATGGTCTCGGTCATGCATGCGGCCATGTATGGCGGTGCAACGCTGGTCATCATGCCGCGCTGGGACAGGGAGCTTGCCGGGCACCTGATCTCGCGCTGGCGCGTGACGCACTGGCCCAACATCCCGACCATGGTGATTGACCTGCTGGCCAGCCCCAACTTTGTCAATTTTGACCTAGGCAGTCTGGTCTATATTGGCGGCGGCGGTGCGACCATGCCGCAGGTCGTGGCCCAGCGCCTGTGGGAGCAGTACGGCCTGCGTTTTGCCGAAGGCTATGGCCTGACGGAAACCGCCGCGCCTTCGCACAGCAACCCGCCCGACGCGACCAAGCAGCAGTGCCTGGGCGTGCCGTTTCTGAACGTCGAGTCGCGCGTGATCGACCCCTTGACTCTGGAGGAAGTGCCGCAAGGCGAGCAGGGCGAAATCATCATGTGCGGGCCGCAAAACTTTTCTGGTTACTGGAAAAATCCCGAAGCCACAGCAAAGGCCTTTTTGGAGTTGGATGGCAAACGATTTTTTCGCTCTGGCGATTTGGGCCGAGTCGATGAAGACGGCTACTTCTTCATCACCGACAGGCTCAAACGCATGATCAACGCGTCGGGCTTCAAGGTCTGGCCGGCTGAGGTAGAGGCGCTGATGTTCAAGCACCCGGCGATTCAGGAGGCCTGCATTATTTCAACCCGCGATGCGTACCGGGGCGAGACCGTCAAGGCAGTGGTCGTGCTGCGTGCCGAATCTAAAAACACCACGGCAGACGACATCATCAGCTGGTGCAAAGACAACATGGCGGCCTACAAATACCCGCGTGTGGTGGAGTTTGTGGACCTGCTGCCCAAGAGCGGCTCGGGCAAGGTAATGTGGCGGGCCTTGCAGGAAGCTGAGAACGCAGACACCGCTAAGGACTAGACCGCAAGGCCTGCGGCGACAATAGTGGCAGTATGAAAAATCTGCAATCTTCAGCCAAACTTGATACCCTTGACGACTGGCTGGCGCATTGCGAGCGGCTGCACCCTGTGGGCATTGACATGGGGCTGCACCGCGTCAAGGCGGTGGCTGACCGCATGGGGCTTCACTTTGATTGCCCGGTGATTACGGTGGCAGGTACCAACGGCAAGGGCTCTACTTGCGCCATGCTGGAGGCGATTTTGCTCGAGGCTGGTTACCGCACTGGCCTTTACACCTCGCCGCATCTGGTGCATTTTGAGGAGCGCTGCCGGGTGCGCGGTGATGTGGTCACTGCTACCGGCTTTCTCGATGGCTTTGCAGCGGTTGAGACTGCGCGGCTTCAGGGCGAAGAGATTTCGCTGACCTATTTTGAGTTCACCACGCTGGCCATTTTGAAGCTGCTGGCGGGCGCAAAACTTGATGTGGTGATTCTTGAAGTCGGCCTGGGCGGGCGGCTGGATGCGGTGAACATTCTGGATGCCGATTGCGCTGTCATCACCAGCATTGACCTTGATCACATGGAGTATCTGGGCAACACGCGCGAGGCGATCGGGTTTGAAAAAGCCGGCGTCATGCGCGCCGGCAAACCTGTGGTGGTGAGCGACCCCATGCCGCCGCAAAGCATCATTGACCACGCAGCAAGCGTAGGGGCCGATTTGTGGCGCCTTGGCAAGGACTTTAATTTTTCGGGTGACAAGCAGCAGTGGGCTTGGGCAGGCCGGGGCAGAAGGTATGCGGGCCTTGCCTACCCGGCGCTGCGTGGGGCCAATCAATTGATGAACGCATCAGGTGTGTTGGCGGCGTTGACGGCGCTGCGTGACTTGTTGCCTGTGACGGCGCAGGCGGTGCGCGTGGGCTTGTCTATGGTTGAGCTGCCGGGGCGTTTTCAGATCATTCCCGGCCAGCCGATGCTGGTGCTGGACGTGGCGCACAACCCGCATTCAGTCGCCGCGCTGACAGAAAACCTCGACGCGATGGGTTTTTCCCCCACTACTCACGCGGTGTTTGGGGCCATGGCCGACAAAGATGTAGCGTCCATGCTGGCGCGGATTACACCGCTGATCGACAACTGGTATTTCACCGATTTACCCACGCCGCGCGCTGCCACTGGCGAGGCGCTTAAGGGTAAATGGGAGACCATCAATAGCCGTAAAGATGTCACGGCCCATGCTTATTCAAGCCCCGAGTTGGCCCTGCAAGCTGCGATAGAGCGGGCAGACCCCGCTGATAGAATCGTGGTGTTCGGTTCGTTCTACACGGTGGGCGGTATTTTGAAGGGCGGTATACCGCGTCTTCTGGCCACGCATTTACCTTCAAGTCCAGCGAGCTGAGGCCAGATCGCCATCAACCCGCCGCCGCAACGCTAAAAGAGCTCATCACAACCATGCCGCTTTTCAACTTTCGCCGGGCAGGCACTCTAGCTGCCAACAACGCTTCCAGCGCATCGCCTGACAGCGTGGAGGTGATTCGCAAGCGGGCCAAACATCGGCTGATAGGTGCGTCTGTTCTGGTGCTGGTCGGCGTGCTCGGTTTTCCCCTGCTGTTTGACACGCAGCCCCGGCCCATCGCCATTGATATCCCGATTGAAATCCCCGGTAAAAACAGCGTCAAACCGCTGGTGATGCCGGCAAAATCCGAGGCCAATGTGTCTGCTGGCCCGGTTGGGGCTGCTCCAGCGCCAGTTGCTGCGCCGCCAGTTGCTGCCGCATTGCCGGTGCCAGCGTCTGCAGCGCCGTCCGAAAAAGTTGCCGCAGCTTCCAGTTTGTCATCGAAAGAAGAAATCCTCACGGACAAAAAGGCGCTAGCGAAACCCGCAGCACCGCTTGACGATGGCGCGCGCGCCAAGGCTTTGCTGGACGGGCAGACGGCTGCAAACGCCGTAGCGCCCGCATCTGCCGCAGTCGAAGGCCGTATGGTGGTGCAGGTGGGGGCGTTTGCCGATGCAGACAAGGCTAGAGAGGTGCGCCTGAAGCTTGAAAAAGCGGGCCTTAAAACCTACACCCAGGTGGTCGAGACCAAAGACGGCCAGCGCATACGGGTTCGCGTTGGCCCATTCGCTACCAAGGCCGAGGCCGACCAAGCTGCCAGCAAGATCAAGACGCTTGATTTGCCGGTTTCCATCCTGATTTTGTGAGCAGCTGGCAGAGTACGTGGCCGCCGTTGACTGGATTTTGCTGCTGGTGCTGGTGTTGTCTATGCTGCTGGGTGCATGGCGCGGGCTGGTGTATGAGGTGTTGTCGGTGCTGGGCTGGGTGGTTTCTTTTTACATCGCGCAGGTTTTTGCGCCGCAGGTAGCTAGTGTGTTGCCGATGCAGGAGGTAGGCGAGCCGGTGCGTTATGCGGCGGGTTTTGTGCTGGTTTTTATTGCCTCAGTATTTACAGCAGGCCTGCTGACTTTCATGCTTAAAAAGCTGATTCAAGCGATTGGCCTGCGGCCCATTGACCGCACGCTCGGAGCCGCATTTGGTCTGGTGCGCGGTGTGATTCTGTTGCTGGCAGCAGCGGTGGTGATGGACATGACGGCGCTCAAACAAAGCGCCTGGTGGCAGGAGTCCAAAGGTGCGCTGGCACTAGCGGCCACGCTTAAAGGCTTGAAGCCAGTGCTACCCGAACAGTTTGCAAAGTATTTGAACTAATCGTGGATATCAATTTATGGGCACTTCTAGAAATTCAGATTTTCAGGATGAAGTGCTAGGCGGACGGAGGAGGGTTATTGGGGTCAGACGCCAATTTCATGACGATGCAAAGCATCGCACCCGAAGGGCGTGCCAAGGGCACGATGAATTTGGACTCTGACCCCAAAAACCCTCCGGGCACCGCCCAACGACGCAATTCGCCTGAAAAATGAATTTATAGAGGTGCCCTTATGTGTGGAATAGTCGGCGTTGTCAGCCAGGCCCCGGTCAACCAGTTGATCTATGACGGCTTGCTGCTCTTGCAGCATCGCGGCCAGGATGCGGCGGGCATCGTCACGCAGCTTGGGCGCAAGTTTTACATGCACAAGGCCAAGGGCATGGTGCGCGATGTTTTTCGTACCCGCAACATGCTCGCACTGACGGGCAATGTCGGTCTGGGCCAGGTGCGTTACCCGACGGCGGGCAATGCCTTCAGTGATGACGAGGCCCAGCCGTTTTACGTTAACGCGCCGTTTGGCCTGGTGCTGTCGCACAACGGCAATCTGACGAATGCGGCTGAACTGAAAACCGAGCTGTTCATGACCGATCATCGCCACATCAATACTGACAGCGACTCTGAAGTGCTGCTCAATGTGCTGGCGCATGAACTTGAAAAAACCACGCGCGGTTTGCCGCTCACGCCAGGGGACGTGTTTGCCGCCGTGCGCGGCGTACACAAACGCATCAAGGGCTCTTACGCTGTTGTTGCGCTGATTGCCGGCCATGGTTTGCTGGCTTTCAGAGACCCGTTTGGCATACGCCCGCTGTGCATGGGCCATGGCGAAAACGAGTTCGGCAAAACCGTGATGGTCGCCAGCGAGTCGGTTGCACTCGAAGGCACGTCGCAGCAGTTTGAGCGTGACATTGCACCGGGCGAAGCGGTGTTTGTCGATATGGACGGCAAGGTACACGCCGAGCAGTGCGCGGCCAACGCCAAATTACATCCGTGCATTTTTGAGTTTGTGTACCTGGCACGGCCTGACTCGGTGCTCGATGGCATTTCGGTCTACCAGGCGCGTTTGAATCTGGGTGAGACACTGGCCAAGCGCGTTATATCGACCGTGCCGCCGAATGAGATTGACGTGATCATTCCGATCCCCGAATCAAGCCGCCCGAGCGCGACGCAGCTGGCGCATCTGCTGGGTATTCCGTACCGCGAAGGCTTTGTCAAAAACCGCTACGTCGGCCGTACCTTCATCATGCCGGGGCAGGGCGTGCGCAAAAAATCCGTGCGCCAAAAGCTCAATGCGATTGCCAGCGAATTCAAGGGCCGCAACGTGTTGCTGGTGGATGACTCGATCGTGCGCGGCACCACCAGTCGCGAGATTGTGCAGATGGCGCGCGATGCCGGTGCCAAAAAAGTTTATTTGGCCAGCGCCGCGCCGCCGGTACGCTTTCCCAATGTGTACGGCATAGACATGCCGACCCCCGAAGAGCTGGTGGCGCATGGCCGCACGGTGGAAGAAATTCGCCAGGTAATTGGCTGCGACGCGCTGATTTATCAGGATATTGAAGGCATGAAGCGCGCCATTGGTTCGCTCAACACCAAGCTCGATGGTTTTGATGCTTCGTGTTTTGATGGTATTTACATCACCGGTGACATCACAGCAGCCACGATTGCCAAAATGAACCAGCAACGTGGCGACAGCAGTGAAGAAGGCGAGCTGGACGTGTCGCGGCTGGCTTTGCCGAATCCACAAGAGGCTTGAAACTTTATTTTTGCAGCAGCGTATGACTCAAAAAAAATTACCCGACAACCTGCACCGCGACACGCTGGCCGTGCGTGTTGCGCTGGACCGTAGCCAATGGGGTGAAAACTCAGAAGCGCTGTATTTAACAAGCGGCTTCATACAGAGCGATGCTGAAACCTCGGCGCGCCGTTTCGCTGGTACTGAAGACGGCTACACCTACGGACGTACGTCGAACCCGACGGTCAGCAGCTTCGAGCGTCGCCTGGCCGCGCTTGAAGGCACAGAGTCCGCCATTGCGGCGGCCAGCGGCATGGGCGCGATACTGATGATGTGCATGGGGCTGCTCAAAGCGGGTGACCACGTCGTCTGCTCGCGCTCGATGTTCGGCTCGACGTTGACGCTGATTGGCCGCGAGTTCGGCAAGTTCGGTGTCGAGACGACGTTTGTGTCGCAGACCGATGTGGCGCAATGGAAAGCCGCACTGCGCCCAACCACTAAGCTGCTGTTTGCCGAAACACCGACCAACCCGCTCACCGAGGTGTGCGACATCGCCGCGCTGGCCGACCTAGCGCATAGCGTAGGTGCTTTGCTGGCGGTTGACAACTGTTTTTGCTCACCCGCATTGCAGCGGCCCGCTGAGTTGGGCGCGGACCTGGTGATGCATTCGGGCACCAAGTACCTGGACGGCCAGGGCCGCGTGATGGCGGGTGCTTTGTGCGGGTCATCAAAACTCATCGTCGATGTGTTTGGCCCGGTCGTTCGCACGGCCGGCATGACGCTGTCGCCGTTTAATGCATGGGTGGTGCTCAAGGGGCTGGAGACGCTCGGCATCCGTATGCAGGCGCAATGCGCCAATGCGCTGGCGGTTGCCCGCTGGCTGGAGACGCAGCCCGGTGTTGCGCGGGTCTACTACCCTGGCCTGGCCTCGCATCCGCAGCACGATTTGGCCATGCGCCAGCAATCGGGCATGGGTGGTGCGGTGGTGTCGTTTGATGTGAAGGGCATGGATGAGGTAGGGGGCGAGAAAGGCGACGCTGACACGGCGCGCGCCAATGCGTTTCACGTCATCAACAGCACGCAGGTTTTGAGCATTGCCACCAATCTGGGCGATACCAAAACCATCATCACCCACCCGGGCACCACATCGCATGGTCGGCTTACAGAAGTCCAGCGCCAAGCCGCAGGCATCAGTCAGGGGCTGATTCGCGTAGCGGTGGGCCTGGACCATATTGAAGACATCAAGGCCGATCTGCTGCGCGGCCTGAGCACGTTAGCACCCTAAATTACCTCGATTATTCCGTTTCTAAATCATTTCTAGATTAGGCGCGAAGCCGCAGACAGTGCTGTACGCACGACAAGGCGAAGCAACAACATATAGGAATGATTTAGGAATGGAATTAGGCCAGCGCGATAACCTGGGGCTGTAGCGCCAGACGCTTTGCGCGCCGGGCAAATTTGCGGTCATCAAATGTTACAAGGGCTTCGCATTCGCGGCTTGCGCTCAAATGCAAAGCGTCAGCAAAATCGAGGCCTTTTGCGTGCGCATGGAGTGCGGCAAGCACGGTTGTTTGTGACTCGACGTTTACATTGGGCAGCCCCGACAAATGCTTGATGACTTTTGCAAAGTCAGTCGCACCAAAATCGTAAAACGCACGTAACACCCATTCGAGCTCCAGCACCACCGTTAGTGGAACATACAGTGCGTTGGACTCTTCAAAAACACGTTTTGCCAAGGGTCGCTGGCGCTGTGCCTCCAGATCAGATGGGTCATCGACATAAAAACGGGCAATGACGTTGGTATCTAGTGCAATCATCCTAGAAACCGCAGTTGACCGCTTGTATCCGCTGGCAAGGCCGCATGGGCGCTGACTTTTGGGGCCACGACCGCGTTCACCTTGTGGGTGACAGCGCTACGCACCCGATTGAGCCGCCGCGGCCACGTCTGGGGGCGTTGCTCCGCCTTGCAGGCAGTAGCCTGCTGCGTTGTCGCGCCTACCCAGACGCGCCCGCAACGGCCCACTCGGGCACGTCCAACTGCGGTTTCTAGGATCATTTCTTGCCAGCGCTGCGCATGCTGAGTGCCACGTCGAAATCGTTGAGCGATCGCGTTTTTCCCAAGGGTTTGGCTTTGAGCATGCCATAGCCGCTTTCAATTTGTGTCGTTGCAACAGGCGCATTTAAAACAATGCGAATGGACGAGCCCTCTTGCTCAAAACCCAGCTCCGTTCCCGGTTTGATACCCAGACTGCGCCGGATCACAACTGGAATGACAACCTGGCCTTTTTCGGAAACGGTAACTGTTTGCATGGTTCGACTCCTGAATTTAAAACTATTTACAACTAATAAAGTTACTACTTGGTAAGAATAAATCAGTGTAGCGTTAAAATGCCTAAATGAAAACACGTACCCGTTTTGCCCCGTCCCCGACCGGCTTTATCCATCTCGGCAATATCCGCTCCGCGCTTTACCCGTGGGCTTTTGCCCGCTCCACGGGTGGTGATTTTATTTTGCGAATTGAAGACACCGACCTTGAGCGCTCGAGCCAGGCGGCCGTCGATGTCATCATCGAAGGCATGCGCTGGCTGGGCCTGGATTATGACGAGGGCCCGTTCTACCAGATGCAGCGCATGGAGCGCTACCGGGCGGTGCTTGCCGAGTTGCAGGCCGCAGGCCACGTCTACCCCTGCTACATGAGCGTTGCCGAGCTCGATGCACTGCGCGAGCAGCAGATGGCGGACAAGCAAAAACCGCGCTATGACGGCACCTGGCGGCCAGCGCCTGGCAAGACCCTACCAGCTATTCCGGCAGGTGTGCAGCCCGTGCTGCGCTTTAAAAATCCGCAGGGCGGCTCGGTGGTATGGGACGACAAGGTCAAGGGACGCATCGAAATCAGTAACGATGAGCTGGATGACCTGGTGATTGCCAGGCCAGCGCAAAACGCTGAAGCCGTGGGCACACCCACCTACAACTTCTGCGTAGTGGTTGATGATGTGGACATGGGCATCACCCATGTTATTCGCGGCGATGACCACGTCAACAACACGCCGCGCCAGATCAATATCTTTCGTGCGCTCGGCAAAGATGTGCCGGTGTATGCGCACCTGCCCACCGTGCTCAACGAGCAGGGCGAAAAAATGAGCAAGCGGAGTGGCGCAAAGGCCGTCACGCAATACGCTCTTGAAGGCTACCTGCCCGATGCCATGGTCAACTACCTGGCGCGCCTGGGCTGGAGCCATGGTGATGACGAGATCTTCACACGCGGGCAATTCGTGCAGTGGTTCAACCTCGACCACCTTGGCAAAAGCGCAGCGCAGTTCGATGGAGCCAAGCTGCGCTGGGTCAACGCCCAGCACCTCAAGGCTATGCCGGACGAAACATTGGCCCAACTGGTAGGGCCCTTCCTGTCAACGCAAGGCTTAAGCCTCGATGCTGCACGTCTCACACGCGGTTGCGGCCTGTTCAAGGACCGCTGTAGTACGCTGGTTGAACTCTCTAACTGGCTGCAGTTGCTGGTGATGGGGGCCCAAGCCAGCCTTGACGACATCAGCACGCATGTGACTGAGTCGGTGCGCCCTGCGCTTGCCAAGCTGGCTGAGCTACTTACAAGCTGTGAGTGGAGCAAGCCCGCCATCGCAGCCGCCATCAAGCAGGTGCTGCTTGATACTGGCCTGAAGATGCCGCAACTCGCCATGCCGGTGCGTGTGCTGGTCATGGGTACACCTCAAACACCTTCACTCGACGCGATTCTTGAGCTGATGACGCGTGAAGATGTGCTCGCCCGCCTGCGTGGGTTTTTGGGGTCAGAGCCCAAATGCGACTAGCCTTTGGCTCGCCCGTAGGGCGCAGTGCTTGCACTGCAGCGAAATTGGTGTCTGACCCCAATAAACCCACACGTCAATTTCAAACGCCCCACTTTTTCGGGCTATAATCAAAAGCTCGACAGTTGCGGCGAAATCTTTGAGATCGCTACAACATTTTGGGGGTATAGCTCAGCTGGGAGAGCGCTTGCATGGCATGCAAGAGGTCAGCGGTTCGATCCCGCTTACCTCCACCAAAAATTGTTGAAAAATTTAGTAGAGAGTTTTTGTCAGGCCGCTTGTGTAAAAGCCATAAAAGCCAGCAGTCTGATCGGACAAGTTTCAAGGTTTTGACCCCATCGTCTAGAGGCCTAGGACACTACCCTTTCACGGTAGGTACCGGGGTTCGAATCCCCGTGGGGTCGCCAGCATTCATGGTTTCTTTTTTGGAAGTGATGCACAAGGCAACAAGTCGTTAGCACTTGGTTCAGCAGCCAGTCTGCTTTGCAAACGCTTTTCTACCAGGAGTGGTAGTTCAGTTGGTTAGAATACCGGCCTGTCACGCCGGGGGTCGCGGGTTCGAGTCCCGTCCACTCCGCCAGTACCTCAGGGTTTGCTGCTAGTAATTTAGTAGCAAACTATTTTTTTATTCCAAACTTTGGAATATGTACGCTCAGCTTTAATCAATTAGGCTACAGCACTGTCTGCGGCTTCGCGCCTAATCTATCGATCGATCTGAAAATGGAATTACTCTGCACTGCCTACCGCAAAGCGGAGCGCTCAAACCTTTCAAAACCATTGGCCCGTAACTCGCAGGCCGGACAAGCCCCGCAGCCGTAACCCCACGTATGGCGATGCACCCTGTCGCCTAGGTAGCAGGTATGCGTATGCTCAACAATCAAATCAACCAGCGCCTGGCCACCGAGCGACTTGGCGAGCGCCCAGGTGTCGGCCTTGTCTATCCACATCAGTGGCGTTTCGATCAGAAAGCGTTTGTCCATGCCCAGCGACAGCGCCAGTTGCATGGCCTTGATGGTGTCGTCGCGGCAGTCGGGGTAGCCTGAAAAATCAGTCTCGCAAACGCCAGTGACGAGTACCTGCAAATCACGCCTGTAGGCCAGCGCTGCGGCCAGCGTTAAAAACAGCAGGTTGCGCCCCGGTACAAAGGTGTTTGGCAGGCCCGAGCTTTCCATCTTGAAGGCCACGTCGCGCGTCAGCGATGTGTCGCTGATCTGCCCGAGCACGGCCAAGTCAACCATGTGGTCGTCGCCCAACTTGCTGGCCCACTGCGGAAACTGCGCCTTGATTTCACGCAGCACATTGAGCCGCGCCTGCAGCTCGACGATGTGCCGCTGGCCATAGTCAAACGCGACGGTTTCGACGCGGTCGTATTTTGAAAGCGCCTGCGCCAGGCAGGTGGTGGAGTCCTGGCCTCCTGAAAACAAAACGAGTGCTGTGGTGTGCATGATGGAAAAACGCGAAC
>JBCKNC010000052.1:0-17305 GCA_038902915.1 Polaromonas sp. | reverse complement strand
ACCCCGGTCAATCTGCTCTGGTGCCTGGTCGGTTGTGCGCTGGGTACTGCCGTCGGCGTGCTGCCCGGCATTGGCCCTGCGGTGGCCGTCGCCATGCTGTTGCCGATCACGTCGAAAGTTGACATCACGGCTTCGATGATTTTCTTTTCGGGCATTTACTACGGTGCCATGTACGGCGGTTCGACCACCTCTATTTTGCTGAACACGCCGGGCGAAACCGCCAGCATGGTCACGGCGATGGAGGGCAACAAAATGGCCAAGAACGGGCGCGCCGGTGCGGCGCTGGCGACGGCCGCCATAGGCTCGTTTGTAGCGGGCACGATTGCCACCGTGATGGTCACGCTGTTTGCGCCCATCGTGGCCGAGCACGCTGTCAAGCTCGGACCACCCGAGTATTTTTTATTGATGCTGCTGGCCTTTACCACCGTTAGCGCGGTGCTGGGCAAGAGCACCGTGCGCGGCATGACGGCGCTGTTTGTCGGGCTGGCTGCCGGCTGCGTGGGGCTGGATCAGATTTCAGGCCAGGGCCGCTACACCGCTGGTGTGCCTGAGCTGCTCGATGGTATTGAAATTGTGCTGGTCGCAGTGGGCCTGTTTGCGGTGGCCGAGGTGTTGTACGCGGTGTTGTACCAAGGCCGGGCGGTTGAAGAGCAAAACAAGCTTTCAAGAGTTCACATGAGCGCGCGCGACTGGAAGCGATCGATACCCGCCTGGCTGCGCGGCACGGCCATTGGCGCGCCGTTTGGCTGCATACCGGCGGGCGGCACCGAGATACCGACTTTTTTAAGTTACGCGATCGAAAAAAAGCTGGCAAAAGACCCGGCAGCCAAGGCCGAGTTCGGCACCACGGGCGCGATTGAAGGCGTGGCGGGCCCCGAAGCGGCCAACAACGCCACGGTCACTGCGGCGCTGATTCCGCTGCTCACGCTGGGCATCCCGACATCCAACACCACGGCGATTTTGCTTGGTGCTTTTCAGAACTACGGCATTCAGCCCGGCCCGCAACTCTTCACCACATCGGCTGCGCTGGTGTGGGCGCTGATTGCGTCGCTCTACATCGGCAATGTGATGCTGCTGATACTGAACCTGCCCATGGTTGGGCTGTGGGTCAAGCTGCTGAAAATTCCCAAGCCGCAGCTCTACGCAGGCATATTGATTTTCGCCACGCTGGGTGCTTACGCTATGCGGCAAAGCGCGTTCGATTTGTTTCTGCTGTATGCCATTGGCTTGCTGGGCGTGGTGATGCGGCGCTTTGATTTCCCGACCGCGCCTGTGGTTATCGGCATGATTCTTGGCCCGCTGGCAGAGGCGCAATTGCGCAATGCGATATCGATAGGCGAGGGCAGTGCGGCGGTGTTCTTCCAGCGGCCCATGTCGATCACGCTGGTGGTGATTGTGGCGCTCGTGCTGGTGTTGCCGCGAGTTGTGAAGGTGATGTCTGCGCGACGACGGGCGACGTGAGGAGGGCTATTGCGCCGCACCCAACTCCAGAGCTGCCGCGCGTGAAGCGGCGCGCTTCTCTAGGTCGTCAGGTGTGGCCTGGGTTGGCCAGCCTGCAAGCTGCTGCGCGCTGAATTCTGCCAGTGCAGCTATCCACACCGGGCTGTCGTTCAGGCATTCGATGTAATTAAATTGCCTGCCGCCTGCCTGCAAAAATGCGTGGCGCGCTTGCATGTTGATTTCTTCCAGCGTCTCCAGGCAGTCGCCGGTAAAACCGGGACACACCACGTCAACACTTTTTGTACCCGCCTTTGCCAGCTTGATGAGAGTCGGCTCGGTGTAAGGCTGCACCCATTTGGCCTTGCCGAAGCGGGATTGAAAAGTAAGCTGGTACTTGTCCTTTTCAAGGCCCAGCTTTTCTGCCAGCAGGCGCGCCGTTTTGTAGCATTCGCAGTGATAAGGGTCGCCCAGTTTGAGCGTTCGTTCGGGCACGCCGTGAAAGCTCATGATCAGCTTTTCGGCCCGGCCATTGACGCGCCAGTGAGCGCGGATTTTGTCGGCCAGTGCTTCGATGTAGCCCGGTGCATCGTGGTAATGGTTGATGAATCTGAATTCTGGCAAATGCCGCACCTTGGCGGCCCAGGTGTAGACCGCATCAAACACGCTGGCCGTGGTGGTGGCGCTGTACTGCGGGTAGGCAGGCAGTATCAGTACGCGGGTCACACCATCGGCTTTCAGCGCATCAAGCTGCGAGGCAATCGACGGGTTGCCGTAGCGCATGGCGTAACGCACCTCGACGCTGTGGCCGCGTTGGCCGAGGTAGCCGCGCAGCATGGTGGCCTGCTTTTGCGTCCAGACCTTTAAGGGCGAGCCCTCTTTCGTCCAGATGCTGGCGTATTTGGCGGCCGATTTTTTGGGCCGCACGCGCAAGATGATGCCGTGCAATATCAGCCACCAGATCGCCCTTGGGATTTCAACTACGCGATGGTCGCTGAGAAACTCGGCCAGATAGCGACGTACCGCAGGCGCGGTGGGTGCGTCGGGTGTGCCAAGGTTGCAAAGAAGGATGGCGGTGGTTGATACCGCTTTGGCTGGTTGCCCATGGGAAAAAGTTGGTTCGGTGGCGAAAGACATGGGTTATTCTCGCCGTGTTACCCAAAAACGGTACTTTTTGAACCACGCCCTATTTCTTGCTAATCTTGAGCTGAAGTTCCTGGTACCGCGGCAAGCGGGCGCCACCCAGCGCCACCGCCTTGGCAATCGCCAGCGCGGCCTCAGGCTGCTGGTCCAGATCCAGCAGCACTTGCGCTAAGTTGTTCCAGGCCTCCGCGAAGTCCGGGTGCAGGCGAACCGCCACGCGGTAAGCACCTGCGGCCGCGTCCCGCTGGCCCAGGGCATAGGCGGTGTTGCCCGCGCCCAGCAGGGCCGTGCGATCATTTGGCCAGACCTGCAGGGCCGAGGCGTAAGCGGTTTGGGCGGCACCAGGGTTGATGCGCTCCAACGCCGCCACGGCAGCGGTGTAAGCCTCGGGATTCGCTGTTGCTGGCAGACGGGCCGGCGCCAGCGCCACCATGGACCAGTACTGGCCCCGCGCCCAGGTGCGCTCAAACGCATACAGGGACATCTCCATGCGCGCAGTGCGACCGGAGTGCAGCACCAGCGTGTTGCGCGCCCGGTCGAACCCGATCACCACCGCGTAGTGCCACACCGGGTACCACGAGAATGAGAGATTTTGAAATACCACGACCGGATGGCCCGCCGCCACTTCTCGCAGAACGGCCTCCACGCGCGGGCTCAAGGGGTAGGCCACTAGGCCCTGGCGGCGAGTGGCGATCAGCATCTCAAGTTGCAGTGAGCCCTCGCGTCCTGGCAAAAAGACTTGCTCGACCAGTGCTTCAGGCAGGACTTGAACACCCGCCGCACCCGCCACCATGGCCAGGGCGGCGGGCCCGCACTCATAGTCTTCCTGCGGATAAAAGGGCACACTGCTGAGTTCCATCCGCGCCGGCAGGTTAGTGGGCCAACGCGCATCCAGCGTGGCCACTTGCGGCGTCGCGCAGCCGACCAGCAGCGCTGCCAAAACAAAAACCCCCGTAACAACGGGGGTTCGCAGGCAAGTTGGCCAGTTGGTCATCGAATCGATTTGGTAAACGGAAACACCTTGGTCAAGCCCATGATGTCGGTGACGAGCAGGACGACAAATACAGTCAAAATTACACTCACAGCACCGGCACCAGCGGGGGCTTGGTCAATGCGGCCAACCAATTGTGCAACCTCCATATCCGACATGGCCTTGACCCGCTCCTGCGCTGCTTGCGGGCTGACGCCCTGCGCCATGATGGCCTGACGAACATCATCGCGGGCCAGAAAACCGCTGACCGCATCGCGGTTTGACACAGCTGCGCCCATCGATACAACTTCATCGGTGGCAATGATGCTGGCTTGCGCCGCTAGGGGGAAACCAGCCACGGTGACGCAGACAATCAGGCAGGAAGAAATGAGGCTTTTGAAGGTTTTCATGGTTTGACTCCGTTGAAGTGACTGAAGCATTGATTGGATCGGTTCAGGCCAAAATTAGCATAAACGCTGCAATTTAACCTGCCTGCTTGAAATAAGTCAACGGTGTTTACACCCGAAACATCAGCTGTTGGCGTGTCTCAATTCAGCAACCCTCTGGCTAATGGCATTCACGTCCACGCTGGCTTCGGCGTTGATGAGGTACAACAATGAGGGTCAGAGTCCAATTAAGTTCAGGCTGTTCGGTACAAGCGAAGCGCACGGTGGCCGAGCGCAGCAACGCCCGGCTCAAGGATGAGTTTGGTGCCAGACACCTGAGGGTCTTGGGTGCCAGCAAAGTGATGGGACACTTGATGTTTGGCGTGCTGTCTTTCCCGGGCAGGAGTCGAAAAGATGCGACTCAATGGTGGGGTCACCATTCGACGCGAGCCGCGGTGGAAGGCAGTTGAATATGCTCAAAAAATAGTCGTCCGCCGCGACGTGCGCCGGACTCATCGCTGCGGCGTTGGCCCAACAGCAGTTCAGACAAGTTCAACCCTATGCCTATAAAACCGCGGCGGCTGCGAACCAGGCCTTCTGCCCGCTCGCTCCAGCTGAATCCGCGCGTGTAATAGCCCATTTGCAATTCAACATAACGCCATGGCGTGTTGCTCAACCCACTGAACCCCGAGAGCTTGACGGCCATCACATACTTTTGACTGGCGTAGTCAGTAATTGTATTGAAACCCTTGTATCTGTAGGACTGGTATTCCAGCCTTAAGTCCAATTTTTCGCGCAAGCCCGGCGTGACATGGCGCAAGTACGCCGCGCCCGATCCCACCATGTTCATCACCATATCTTCCTTGGACCAGCCATGGTTCACGGAGTAACCATCGTAAATTTCCATGTAGGTAAACAGCGCCTGCGTGATCAAAGCAGAGATCAAGGCTGCCTGCTCGGGACTGCGACCCTGGCGCAGCAACTGCTCGGCAAGACCGTTGGTGACCAGGTAAGCGGAAAAGGCATGCCCCAGTTTGTCAGCGCCCCATTTTCCGTGTTCAAGCCAAACCATCCCTCGGACGTGCTATTGAACGAATTACGACTGCCCCAATTCCAGTGTTTCAAACCAAAGGCGGTCGCCGCGGTAAACAGCAAGCCGGTTTCCCACTTGACGGCCCGCGTGTCCTCCCAGAAGGTCTGCGCTGAATAGCTTGATTGCTGTGCGTGGGCGATGCCGCCCGCAAGGCTCAGCGCCAGCGCACAGGCGGGAAAGCGTGAAAGGAGCGTGAGTTTGCAAGGCATGACACTTCCCGTGATATGGAGTGCCTAGTGTCGCGCATGCTAATGGGCGGTGCAATGACCCATGTCGGTTAATGAGGGTCAGAGTCCAATTAAGTTGCAGTCAATCCAATATGCCTCATCCATCATCACCCCATACCCCTACAAACCAACCGGGTTCCAGATTGCCTGTCAAAAGGTTTTGGGTGCATAAAAACTGCCAATGTCAGGGTAACTATTCAGGTCTTGCTGATTCGTAGGGTGGGCACTGCGCACGCTGGCTTCATGAATCGGGCCAAGTCGGGGATTGCGTGGGCGGTGCCCACCCTACAGGGACCTGAGTAGTTACATTTCAGGCATTAAAAGTGGCTGCAATCCAATAGAATCAGGCGTGACCAGCTACTGAATTTATAGCAAGTAGAATCTGGCTAGAGGCTTCGAGCCGCCGCCAAAGCAGACCGCACAGTGCCTTCAAGTGTGGCGGGGTAGGGCCCTTGAACATAGTCGCCGCAGGCCAGCAGGGTTGGCGCTAGCTGCATACCGGGCCGCTGCAAGCCGGGTGTGCAGGCGAAGGTGGCTCGTTTTTCGACGATGGTTTGCAGAAGCTGCAAGTCTTTCAGCCCGAGCTGATCTGCGGCTTGCGCTGCTACGCGCTGGCTCAGAGTGGCGCTGTCGCCAACGCTGGCGCTGATGACAAAGGCCAGCAATTCTGGCGGGCCGCCGAGCTGGCCGCGATCAAACACAAACTGTGCGGGATGGATGCTGCTGGAACGCAGGGCCAGCATGGGTTGGCTTAAGTGCGCGCCGGGTGCTATGGCGTAGACGGTGGTGATGGCTTCGTGCTGCAAGGTTTGGGTTTGGGCCAGCCACCCATCGCAAGCCAGGTTTGCACCTTCCACCAGTCGCGCCGCTTCCGTCGGTGGGCAGGCAAGGATGACTGCGTCAAAGGTGTTGGATGGATCGGACGTTTGCGTGACAACATGCCACCGATTCTGATCGTGCCGGATCGATTGCACGCGTACACCCAGTTTGACTTCACTGCCATGGTGTTGCAACCACGCGGAAGCGGCGTTGGGCATTAGCGCGCTCAGGTCAACCAGCGGCAGCAGCAGATTGGAGCCGCCCTTAACGTCCTTAACGCCCTTAACGCCCTTAACGTCCTTAACGTCCTTAACGCCATGAGCGCCATTCGCGGCAAACAGTGAGTCCTGCATGACGCGCAAAAAAACCTGGCCGCTGGCCCGCTCTGCTGGGGTGTTCAGGGCCGACACACACAGCGGCTCGATAAGGCTGGCCATGACACCCGACGTGAGGCCTTTGCACAGAGCGGTCACTGACTGCTGCGCGTCGCATTGAAAGCCCGCCAACTGCCAGCCGATAGCCACTTTTAACAGCGACAACTTGTCACGCCACGACCAGCCACGTGCGGCAAGAATGCCTGCCAACGCATCGAACGGCGCGGGCAAGTTGGGCAATGCAAGGCCACTGCCATCGGGGAATTGCAGCGTGAGCGGCAGCCGCAACAAACTGCGTGGGATGTCGACGCCAACATCGGCCATGAGCTTGAGTGTCTCGGCATAGGCGCCGATCAAAATGTGCTGGCCGTTGTCGAGCGCGAGTGGCTTGCCCTTGTGCATCACATCAACCCGGCGTGCTCTGCCGCCAAGGGTGCGTGATGCTTCAAACAAGGTGACATGATGGCCCAGTCGGGTGGCTTCAACGGCGGCAGCGCAACCGGCCCAGCCTGCGCCTACGATTGCGACCTTCATAATGTAGATTGCGAAGTTTTTCCGCCGGGCCGCCCCAAGGAAAAATGCGCCCCCTCGGGGGGCAACGTATTACACGAAGTGAAAAGTGTGGGGGCCATATTTAGAAAACACGGCCAAAGGCCTGTGTTTTCCACGCTAGATAAAACTTGCGCAGTGGCGTGAGACTGACGCGCTGGTGCAGCACCTGGTAGTTGTCACGAGCAATCTCGCGCAGCAGAGTGCGGTAAATGCTGGCCATCATCAGCCCCGGCTTTTGTGCGCGGCGGTCGTTAGCCGGCAGCATGTCCAGTGCTTCGTCGTATGTGGCAAGCGCGCGGTCGGTCTGGAACTTCATCAGCGCGGTGAAGCGGTCTGAATACTCGCGCTTCAATATCTCGTGTACCTTGACATCAAATTGCTGCAGCTCGTTGACAGGTAAATAAATGCGGCCACGCAGCGCGTCTTCACCCACGTCGCGGATGATGTTGGTGAGCTGAAAAGCCAGGCCCAGCTTGTGGGCGTAAGCGGTGGTTGCGGGGTCGGTCTGGCCAAAAATTTGTGCGGCGACTTCGCCCACAATGCCTGCGACCAAGTGGCAGTAGCGCTGCAAATTGGGAAAGTCGAGGTACCGGTTTTGCGCCAGATCCATCTGGCAGCCTTCAATCACGGCCTGCAAGTGGCGTGCTTCAATGCTGTAGTTGGCGGCCAGAGGCATCAACGCTTTCATCACCGGGTGGCTGGGCTGGCCCGCATAAGACTGCGCGACTTCGGCTTGCCACCATGCCAGCTTGGTGTGCGCCAAGCCGGGGTCAAGCATCTCATCGACCACATCATCAATCTCGCGGCAGAAGGCATAAAACGCGGTGATGGCGGCACGGCGCTCTTTGGGCAAGAATAAAAAAGCGTAGTAAAAACTGCTGCCGGATGTTGCGGCTTTTTGCTGAACGTATTGCTCTGGACTCATGCGATCAATTGTTGCACGTGAAAACCGCGCTTCCAGCGCTGCGACCATTGTGCTTTAAAGTGATCTTGCGGAACAGAACCGCAGGGGAAATTTCCGCTAAGCTTGCCACACTGTGGCAAAATTTTCTTGGAGTTCCCATGCAGCCCCTTCAGATTGACGGCGAGCGGCTCTGGCAGTCGCTTATGGACCTTGCCCGCATCGGCGCGACCCCCAAGGGCGGCGTCAAGCGAATCACGCTCACCGACCTTGACCGGCAGGGCCGGGACCAGTTTGTCGAGTGGTCCAAAGCCGCCGGCATGACGATCCGCATCGATGCGATCGGTAACATCTTCGCGCGTCGCGCCGGTACCGACGATTCGCTGCCTCCGGTGATGACCGGCAGCCACCTCGATACGCAGCCCTCGGGCGGCAAGTTCGACGGCGCTTACGGTGTGATGGCTGGTCTGGAGGTGGTGCGCCGCCTGAACGAACTCGGCATCCGCACCCTAGCCCCGATCGAAGTCGCCGCTTGGACCAACGAGGAAGGCTCGCGCTTCGTGCCTACGATGATGGGTTCGGGGGTCTTCACGGCGGTCTACACGGCCGAAAAGATGCATTCCCAGAAAGACGTCGACGGCATCACAGTCGGCGAAGCGCTGAAAGCGATCGGTTACGAGGGCGATGCAAAGCCGCACAAGGTCGGCGCGTATTTCGAAGCGCACATCGAGCAGGGGCCGGTGCTGGAGAACACCAAGACCACGATAGGCGCGGTGCAGGGCGCGCTCGGTCAGCGCTGGTTCGACGTCGAGATCGTCGGGCAGGACTCGCATGCGGGACCCACGCCGATGGAACTCAGGAAGGACGCGCTGCTCGCTGCGAGCCGCCTCGTCGTAGAGACGAACCGCGTCGCGCGCACCTATCCGGACAATGCCCGCGCCACGGTTGGCCACATGCGCGTGCTGCCCAATTCGCGAAACGTGGTTCCCGGCGCAGTCAGCATGACGCTGGACGTGCGGAACGCAAAAGACGACACACTGCTCGCGATGGTGGAAGACCTCAAGAAAACCGCCAGGTTGATCGAAGCGGAGTGCCGTGTGACCATTGACATCAGGCAAGTGCTGTATTTCGCGCCCAGCCATTTCGATTCGAAGCTCGTTGACAGCGTGCGCGGATCGGCCAAGGCGCTCGGCCTGTCGTGTCGCGACATCGTCAGCGGCGCAGCGCACGATGCGGTGTACCTGAACCGTGTCGCGCCAACGGCAATGATTTTCGTGCCGTGCGAAGGCGGGCTCTCGCACAACGAACTTGAAAACGCACGCCCCGACGAAATTGCCGCTGGGGCAAGCGTGCTCATTAACGTGATGGTTGCCGCGGCGGTCATCGCCGAAGAAGCCAAAGCAGAGTGATCGGGGTGGTCGTGCGCATCAAGGTCATCAATCCAAATACGACGGCGAGCATGACAAGGAAGATCGGGCGGGCTGCGTGCGCTGCCGCTGCTCCCGGCACCGAGATCGTCACTGGCAGCCCCGCTGGTGGACCTGTCTCCATTGAAGATCACTACGACGAGGCCTATGCGGTGGCCGGTCTGCTCGGCGAAGTGCGCATCTGGGAGCTGCAAGGGTGCTCAGGTTACGTGATTGCATGCTTCGGCGATTCTGAACTCGACGCGGCGCGGATGCAGTTCCTTCAGAGAATCTGATGCAGCCAGTGCGCCGCTGCCAGAGTTCGCGCGTCGCTGCCGATCGGGCCCACAACCTGCAATCCGACCGGCATGCCGCTGGCGGTGGCAGCGACCGGAATATTCACGCACGGCGTATGCAGCAAGGTCCACATGCGGTTGAACAGCGGGTCGCCGGTCATGTCCAGCCCCTCGGGCGCGGCGCCCGGCGCGCTAGGTGCGAGCAGCACATCGCAGTCGGCAAACACCGCTCCCAGCGCGCGGCGGCAGTTGCGCGCCAGCGCCAGCGCGGCATCATAACGACCGACAGAAACCTTGAGCCCGGCCTCGAGTATGCCCTGCAGCCGTGGGCTGATCTGCGCCCAGTGCGTTAACCGTTCATGCGCAAGCGATTGCGCCTGCTCCGCAAACATGATATCGGTCTGCGCTGCGACCAGATGCGCAAAATCGGCGGGTAAGGTGATTTCTCTCGCCTGCGCGCCGGCCGCAGCGAGTTTGCGCGCGGCGGATTCCAGGGCATCGATCATTTCCGGCTGCGCGTGCTCCCATTCGTAGGTGCGGCAGATGCCGACGCGCACTTTCGCTGCCAGCGGCCTGTCGTCGATAAGCAAATCATGGCGGCCGGTGAGCGCAGCCGCGAACAAGGCGGCATCGGGGACCGTGCGCGCGATGGCGCCGACGGTGTCCAGCGTGTCGGACAGCGCCTTGACCCCGACGCGGCTTATCAGGCCGAAACTCGGCTTGTAGCCGACCACGCCGCAAAACGCCGCCGGTCGTATGATCGAACCTGCGGTCTGGGTGCCGAAGGCCAGCGGCACCATGCAGTCGGCGACGGCCGCCGCCGAGCCCGATGACGATCCGCCCGGCGTGTGCCCGAGGTTGCGCGGATTCCTGGTCTTGCCGGGATGCATGACCGCAAATTCAGTGGTAACGGTTTTGCCCAGAACGATGCCCCCGGCGGCGCGCATCAGCGCCACGCACGGCGCATCCCAGGCGGGACGATGCGCGCTGTAGATCGGAGAGCCATAGGCAGTCGGCATATCCACGGTGTCGATCAGATCCTTGACCCCCACCGGCAGGCCGTGCAGCAGCCCGCGCCCCGGCTGCGCGTCGGCGGTGCGCGCCTGCCTGAGCGCGGCTTCGCGGTCGAGGAACGCCCACGCCCGCACCTCGTTTTCGCGTGCCTCGATGCGCTCCAGACAGTCGCGCACCAGCGCCTCGGAAGTAATCTCTTTTGCCGCGATCAGGCGTGCCGCCTCGCTCGCGGAAAGTGTGTGCAATGATTTCATCCTATTTTCCTCAGTTGAAGACCAAAAAATACCGTAAACCCTCGTCACCATTGAAGATTATGGAATTCAAGCCTTCACCAAAATGGAACTGCGGCGCAGTCACAAAAAACGGCTGGAAAACCGTATGAATGCTGGATTTTCTCAAATTCTGATGGCCTCAACTGCGGAAAATAGGTTCATTCAGAAATTCCAGTGACGAATCAGATCACTGTATATTTCCACCGACTGCTCAACGCGGTCGAGCAGGCAGTATTCATCGGTTTGATGCGCGAGCTGCGGCTCGCCCGGTCCCAGCATCGCGTAATCGACCTGAAAACCCGCGTGCCTGAGCAGATCGCCGAGATACTGCGCCGCACGCCTGCTCCGCGCCGGGCGGGTTGATGGTATTGAAGCGCAGCAGTTCGCGCGTGAGCTGCACCGCATCGGGCATGCCGCATCATGGATGCTCCTTGTGCGGCGGCGGCGCCATGCCGTCGCGCAGGTGGCAGGCGACGAAATGACCGGGGCGCACTTCCTTCATCGCCGGTTCCTCGACGCGGCAGCGTTCCTCTGCATATGGACAGCGTGTGTGAAAACGACAACCGGGCGGCGGATTGATCGGGCTTGGCACATCGCCCAGCAAAATGACGCGTTTTCTTTCCACCCTTGGATCGGGCACCGGCACGGCCAGCAGCAGCGCTTCAGTGTACGGATGCTGCGGATCGGCGAACAGCGAGCGCTTGTCGGTCAACTCGACGATCTTGCCCAGATACATGACCGCCACGCGATGACTGATGTGCTCGACCACCGCCAGGTCGTGCGCGACGAACAGATACGACAATCCGAGTTCGTCCTGCAGATCCATCAGCAGGTTGATCACCTGCGCCTGCACCGACACGTCCAGCGCCGACACCGGCTCGTCGCAGACGATCAGTTTTGGCCGCGGCGCCAAAGCGCGCGCGATGCCGAGGCGCTGGCGCTGGCCGCCGGAAAATTCGTAGGGATACTTGATCATCTGATCGGCGCGCAGCCCAACCTTGTCGAACAGCGACGCCACGCGATCGTGAATTTCGCCCGCCGTCGCCGCTTCAAAATTGCGGATCGGTTCGGCCACGATGTCGCCGGCGCGCATGCGCGGATTGAGCGACGAATACGGATCCTGGAACACCGCCTGCAGCTCGCGGCGGTAAGGCCGCATTTCGCCGACGCTCAATTGGTCGATGCGCTTGCCGCGCCAGCGGATGGTGCCGCTGGTGGGATCGATCAGCTTGAGTATGGTTTTGCTGACGGTCGACTTGCCGCAGCCGCTTTCGCCGACCAGGCCCAGGGTTTCGCCCTCGGCGATGCGGAAGCTCACGTCGTCCACCGCGTGTACCTGGCCGCTGACACGCGAAAATACGCCTTTGCGTATGGGATAGTGCTTGGTGAGGTGCGCAACCTCGAGCAGCGCATCATCGCCATGCGCCGCCGCTGCGTCCTGCGGCCGCGCCGTCATCCGATCCCCCCCGCGATGCGGTCCGATTCCCAGCATGCAACCATGTGCCCCGCGGATTTCTGTTCCAGCGGCGGATACTCGCGGCGGCAGCGTTGCGTCGCATGCGCGCAGCGCGGCGCGAAAATGCAGCCCGCGATTTCCTCGCGCAGCGACGGCACCATTCCCGGTATCTCCTGCAGGCGTTTGCGTCCGTTCACCCCCGCTGTGCCAAGATGCGGAATCGAGTTGAGCAGTCCCTGGGTGTACGGATGGCGCGGCTGCGCGAACAGCGCGGCGACCGGCGCTTCCTCGACTTTGCGGCCCGCATACATGACCACCACGCGCTGCGCCATTTCAGCCACCACGCCGAGGTCGTGGGTGATCAGCAAGATTGCCGCGCCGGTTTTCTCCTTGAGCCTGCGCATCAGGTCGAGAATCTGCGCCTGTATGGTGACATCAAGCGCGGTGGTCGGCTCGTCCGCGATCAGCAGCCGCGGATCGCATGCCAGCGCCATCGCAATCATCACGCGCTGGCGCATGCCGCCGGAAATCTGATGGGGGTACTGCGTCACCCGCCGCTCTGGCTCGGGCATGTTGACCAGCCTCAGCATTTCGACCGCGCGCGCTAGCGCCGCGCCGCGCGAGAACCCGCGATGCAGCATCAGCGTCTCGGCAATCTGCCGGCCGATGGTGAGCACCGGGTTGAGCGAAGTCATCGGCTCCTGGAAAATCATCGAGATCTCGTTGCCGCGCACCGCGCGCATCTCGGGTTCCGTCAATGCCAGCAGATCGCGCCCGGCGAACATCAGCCGCCCGGCGACGATGCGGCCCGGCGGCGACGCGATCAGGCGCAGGATGGAAAGCGCGGTCACGCTTTTGCCGCAGCCCGACTCGCCCACCACCGCCAGCGTCTCGCCCGGATACACCGAGAACGACACACCGTCGACCGCGCGCACCACGCCGTCGCGGGTAAAGAAATGGGTCGTGAGCCCGTCGACTTCAAGCAGCGGTGGCGTGGCGGCGTTCATCACATCCTGCGCGCGAGCCGCGGGTCGAGCGCATCGCGCATGCCGTCGCCCAGCATGTTGACCGCGAGCACCGTCAGCGACAGAAAAATACCGGGAAACAGCAGCAGATAACCCTTGATCTGGAACAGGCTGCGCGCTTCGGCCATGATGTTGCCCCAGCTCGGAATATTGGGCGGCGTGCCGGCGCCGATGAA
The DNA here is from genome assembly GCA_038902915.1 of Polaromonas sp. Classification (GTDB taxonomy): domain Bacteria; phylum Pseudomonadota; class Gammaproteobacteria; order Burkholderiales; family Burkholderiaceae_C; genus Polaromonas. Next base: position 3,758 of record JBCKNC010000052.1, on the reverse strand, counting down.
GGACAGTATCGACTCGGTGATCATCGCCGAGGCGCACACGAAAGTGCCCTGCACCAGCAGTGGCGCAACGGTATTCGGCAGAATATGGCGCACCAGGATGCGCGGCAGGCTGGTGCCGGCGGCAATCGCGGCTTCGACATAAGGCTCTTCGCGCAAAGTCAGCACCAGGCTGCGCACCAGCCGCACCACGCGCGGCACCTCGGCCAGCGTGATGGCAATGACCACGTTCTCGATGCTGGCCTTGGTCAGCGCCATCAGCGCGATAGCCAACAGCACCGGCGGGATCGACATCAGCCCGTCCATGATCCGCATCATGATCGCATCGAGCCAGCGGATATATCCGGTCACCAGTCCGAGTGTGAGCCCGATCAGAATGCTCAGCACCGCCACCGCCAGCCCCACGACCAGCGACACGCGCGCGCCGTAAATCACCCTGCTGTAGACATCGCGCCCGAGCATGTCGCTGCCGAACCAGAATTCGGCGGAAGGCGGCTTCAGGCGCCGGATCGGCGACACCGCCTGGGGATCGACGGTGCCGAGCCATGGCGCAAACACCGCGATCAGGATCATCATCAGCAGCACCACGCCGCCGATGATCGCGGTCGGGTGGCGCCGGAACGCGTCCCTGAACCGCCGCCAGGTTGGAGATACCGATTTCGACGGGCTTTCGATCGCGATCGCAGTCATATCCAAAAACAATCTGAGTCTAGTAACGGATGCGCGGATCGAAGAACATATAGCTCAGATCGACCGCCAGGTTGATCAGCACGTAGGCGCCGGAGAAAATCAGGATCATGCCCTGAATGATCGGGTAATCGCGGCGCAGAATCGCATCCACGGTGAGCCGGCCTATGCCCGGAATCGCGAACACGGTTTCGGTGACGATGGCGCCGCCGATCAGTAGCGCGATGCCGATGCCGATGACGGTCATGATGGGCACCGCCGCGTTTTTCAGCGCGTGCCTCATCAGCACCGCATTGGGGGCCAGGCCCTTGGCCTGCGCGGTGCGTATGTAATCCTGCGCCAGCACGTCGAGCATGCTGGCGCGCGTGATGCGCGCGATCAACGCCATGTACACCGTGCCGAGCGCGGTGCTGGGCAGGATCAGGTGACGAAACCACTCCCACACCCCTTCGCTGATGGGGCGGTATCCCTGCACCGGCAGCCAGTCGAGCTCGATGGAAAACACCATGATCAGGATGTAGGCAAGCACAAACACCGGCAGCGAGAAGCCGAGCACCGAGAACCCCATTACCGAACGGTCGATCCAGGTGCCGGCCCTAGCTGCCGCGATCACGCCCATCGGCACCGCCACCAGCACCGCCACCAGCAGCGTGCATACGGTCAGCGCAATAGTGGGCTCAATGCGCTGCGCGATCAGGTGCGTAACGGGCAGATTGGTGAAAATCGAGGTCCCGAGATCGCCATGCGCAAGCGCCCATACCCACTTGCCGAACTGCACCGCGAACGGTTGGTCGAGTCCGAGGTTCGCGCGGATGCGTCGTATGTCGTCGTCAGTAGCGGCGTCGCCGGCGAGAATCGCCGCCGGATCGCCGGGCGTCAGGTATAACAGCGAGAAGACGAAAACCGCGACCACCGCCATGACGACGACGGTCTCGAACAGCCGTCGAATGACGTAAGCGAGCACGCTAAAGCTGCCGCCTGGCGTCGGCTACTTTTTCTCCACGTTCCAGAGCAGATTTATCGGCGCGATGATGACGCCGGATATGTTCGCGCGGTACGCGGTGGGAAGGATGAACTGCGCGGTCGGAATGAAGGGCACGAACTCGAACGCGCGCTGCTGCACCGCATCCGCGGCTTTCTTCGAGGACGCGGCATCGGTCGCGTTGAACCAGGCTTCGCGCAACTCTTCCATCTTGGCGTCCGTCGGCCAGCCGAACCATGCCTTGTCACCGGTGCCGCGCAACGGAAAGTTAACCCCCGGGTTGACCATGTCGGGACCTACCAGCCAGGTGTGGAAAATCGACCAGCCGCCTTTTTCGACCGGTTCCTTCACCGTGCGGCGCGTGATCAGCGTGCCCCAGTCGCCGGACTGGATTTCGGCGTTGAGCCCGAGCTGCTTCAGCATATCCAGGGTGAGCAACGACTGCGAATGCACGATGGGCTGGTCGGTGGCGTTGATGATAACGATTTTCTCGCCCTTGTAGCCGGCTTCCTTGATCAACTGCCTGGCCTTGTCCAAATCGCGCTTGCCCTTGAGCGGATCCGCACCGATTTCGGATGCGAGCGGTGTGCCGCAGGTGAAATACGAATAGCACGGGTTGCCGTTCTTGGGATCGCCGACGATGCCGAACACATAATTCTGCTGGTTAATCGCGTAGAGCAATGCCTGGCGCATCTTCTGGTTGTTAAACGGCGGCTGCAGGAAGTTGAAGCGGATCATGCCCATCGAACCCATCGGGTCGATGTTCTTGACCGCGATGTCCTTGTTCCTGGCGAGCAGCGGGATCAGGTCTGGCGGCACTTGCTCCCACCAATCCACCTCACCGGCATTCAGCGCGGCAGCGGCGGTCGCCGAATCCGGAATGTAGATCCACTCGACGCGATCCACCTTCACGACCTTGCCGCCGGACGCCCACGACGACGGCTCCTTGCGCGGCACGTAGTCGGTGTTTTTGACGTAAACCACCTTGTTGCCGGGCACCCATTCCGCTTTCACGAACTTGAACGGACCGGAGCCGGTCGTATCGTCGATGTTCTTGAATGGGTCGGTCTTGGCGATGCGCTCCGGCATGATGAACGGCACGTTCGACGACGGCTTGGCGAGCGCCTCAAGCGTGAGCGGGAACGGCTTCTTGAGCTTCAGGCGGAAAGTCTTGTCGTTGACCGCGGTCCACGACTCGGTCGCCTCGGCGAGCTTCGCGCCCAGCGCGTCGCGCTTGGACCAGCGGTCCAACGAAGCAATGCAGTCCGCCGAGCGCACCGGCTGGCCATCGTGGAACTTGAGCCCGTCGCGCAGCGTGAACGTGTAGGTCAGGCCATCCTTCGAGATATCCCATTTGTCAACCATCTGCGGCTTGACCTGGAACTTGTCATCCATCGCGAACAGGGTGTCGTACACCATGTAGCCATGGTTGCGCGTGATGTACGCGGTGGTGGCGATCGGATCGAGAATGCGCAGGTCGGCCTGCGGGATAAATTTCAGCACCTTCTGCTGCGCGACTGCAATTCCCGGCACCAGGGTTACGGCAACCAGCCCCCCCATGGCCAAACCAGTGACGATACGAACTAGCTTTTTCATCGGATATCTCCTGCAAGAACAATTAATCGGATTGCTGTCTGACACCAGCCCAATGCAAAAACCGGGCCAAGAACGGATAGCATCGAGCTTGGCGAATCTGGTACGCAGAGTACCAGATTATTGACTGTGTAGTGTTTACGGATAGGAAATTCAACCGCATGAGACCAAGTATCTCACCGTATTGGTCCTCAGAATACATGTTTACCCTCAGGCGGCAGGCTGACTCGCCAAGAATTTTTGCCCCATTGGGCACAAGCGGGCTCCATCACAGTGCATGCATCACAATGGATTCTTTGTTCACCCAGATGTACGAGGCTGACATCAAGGGCGGGCGCACTGTAGGGTTGGCTGTCATCCCGGACTCGATCCGGGATTCATGCCTCATGGACAAACAGGCGGGTCGCTCAGGCATGGATTGCGGGTGCTGAAACCCCGGACTTGATCCGGGGCCGCAATGACTCACAGAGATGGACGTCGGGCTTTACATCCAGATCGC
>JBCKNC010000051.1:0-17315 GCA_038902915.1 Polaromonas sp. | reverse complement strand
CTGACGCGACCAAGGTCGGCATCGGCCCCGGCAAGGTCTGCATCACCAAGATGAAAACCGGCTTTGGTACCAGCGGCTGGCAGCTCTCGGCGCTCAAGTGGTGCGCGCGCGTGGCGACCAAACCCATCATTGCCGACGGCGGCATCCGCGAGCACGGCGACATTGCCAAGTCCATCCGCTTCGGCGCGACCATGGTCATGATAGGCTCCATGCTGGCCGGCCTGGAAGAAAGCCCCGGCAAAACCGTGGAGGTCGATGGCAAGCTCTTCAAGGAGTACTACGGCAGCGCCTCGGACTTCAACAAGGGCGAGTACAAGCACGTCGAAGGCAAGCGCATCCTCGAACCCATCAAGGGCAGCCTCAGGGACACGCTGCGCGAGATGGAAGAAGACGTGCAGAGCGCCATCAGTTATTCGGGCGGTACCAAACTGATGGACATCCGCAAGGTCAACTACGTCATTCTGGGCGGCGACAACGCGGGCGAACACCTGCTGATGTGAACTGCTAGTCGGCCACCATGGCCGGGCGTGTGACCTCGCCGAAGGTCGGCTCTGCCCGATTACCTGCGACACCTGAAGCATCACCCAACGCAGCACTGCCTCGCGTACTGGCCTGCAATGCGTCAGGGTTGACAGCCACGGGCGGGCAAGCCCCTGTCTGGATGTAGCTCAGCGCAGCTGCGATGCGGCGCTCGGCAGGGTCTCCCAGTTGCTTGCTCAGGTCGTCGCTCATCGCACAGGTGGCCGGCAGGCCGCTGGTGAAGCCACCCACCCCCAGCGCATTCACGCTGTCAAAGTTGACGGCGCTGTAGGTGATGCCGCAGGCATCGCGCGGCTGAGAACCATAAGGTTTGCCAAAAGTTGTCGCGCCAATCGTGATAACGTTGCGAAACGGCTTTAATGAATTGATGACCAGTTCGCTGGCAGAAGCGGTCGATGCGGACGCGATGACGAAGACACGGTTCAAACCTTCCAGTGGCAGTGCGGGCAAGGTGGAACTGCTGGATGTGAACGCATAGTTGAAATTGCTGGCACTGTTTTGCGCGTTAAAGCGCAGGCCGGCAAAGGTCTGGCCATTCAGGCTGCTGCCGCCCATCATGCTGGCCAGGTTGCGTGCCGTGGTGACACTGCCGCCGCCGTTATAGCGCAGGTCCACAATCAGCTCGGTCACGCCGGCTGCCCGGTAGGTGTTGAAGGCATCGCCGAGCGCACTGGCGCTGGAGGTGATGAACGCCTGGTAGGCCAGGTAGCCTACTTTTACACCATTGGGCGCTGTGAGTACGCTGGCATTGAGTACCGGTGTCAGCAGGAAGTTTGCAGAAGTAACGGTGAAGCTGCGCGTCGTGCCGCCCGCATCGCGAAGGGTAAACGAACGCGGAACTCCCGCAGTATCCACAGCGGCCAGCGCACCTGTAGCGATTTGCGCAGATGAGTAACCATCAATCGAGACGATGGTATCGCCGCGCACCATCCCGGCGGCCGCCACCGGGCTTTTCGGCTCGATAAGGCGCACTTGTAAAACCGTCTGCGCCGCATCGGTAAATGCCAGCGAATAACCATAACCGGTACGCGTGCCCTCCGTGAAAAACTGCGTGAATTGGGTGGTGGACTGGGTGAAGCTGAAGCGGTCAGTCGGGGTGTAAAGCAGGGACTGGAAATACGCATCCATGCTGGCTGCAGAATCGTTGCCGGTGCCTAGGTTGGCGTTAAAGAAATATTTGTCAGCCATATAGGCCTTGAGCCAGGTCCGCTGGTCTGGAATCGAACAGCTGTCCGGCTGGCTGCCATAAGCCGCTACCGTTGCATTGCTGGCGGCAGGCGCTCCACCGCCGCCTCCACCGCCACACGCTGCAAGCAAGCTGCAAAGGGCCAGCACAAATGCAGGAATGGATGATGAAAAGATCGACTGGCGCAGATCAGGCCTCCGCCAGCAATTGCAGCGCCAACTGGTGCAGGCGGTGGCCGGGCTGCACCAGCGCCTCAAGGATGCTGAAGTGATTGAGCCCGGGCAAGGCTTCGCACACCGGCACCGCGCGGCGGCCCCAGGCCTGCTCGATCAGCGCGTTGTGGCGCAAAAACTCTTCGCTTTCGTCGGCGCCTGCCACGGTGTAGAGCACGCCCTGCTTCGGTGCCGGCAGCCAGGCCGGGCTGGCCTGCGCCACCTGTTTTGGCGTCAGCCGCAGCGAATCTTTCAGGAACGGCGTGTGCATGATGGACTCGAGTTCATACAGGCCGGAAATCGACAGCGCGTTTTTAACCAGGTCGGCCGGCAGGTCTTTGGCATGAAACGGCCACAGGCAGGCCAGCAGCATCGCTGCCAGATGGCCGCCCGCCGAGTGCCCGATCACCGTGATACGTTTCGGGTCGCCGCCAAAACGCGCAATGTTGTGGTACGTCCACGCCAGCGCCTTGACCATCTGCATCACGATCTGGGGAATCGTCAGCGCCGGGCACAACGCATAGTTCGGGATCACCACGCACGCCCCTTCATTGGTGAAGGCCGGTGCGATAAAGGAATGATCGGACTTGTCCAGCGAACGCCAGTAGCCGCCGTGGATAAACACCACCACCGGCGCGCCGGGTTTGGCGCTGGGAAACACATCGAGCACCTCCATCGGCCCATCGCCATAAGCGATATCGCATTGAGGGAGATGGTAATCGCGTGCATGTTCCGATGCCTCTGCCCAGCGCATGAAGTGCATGCCATGCTCTGCTACCCTCGCGCGGTTGTTGTACATGCGGTCCAGCCAGGCGGGGTCGGGTCGGGTCATGGTTGTTCCTGAAAAATCGGCGTTGAAACGCCCTCCATCTTGGCACAGTCGGGCAAGGAGGTGGGGCGTTCGGGGTAAACCCGCTACAAACCACCGATGCATTGCCGTATTCTGGGGTTTTTGGGGTCAGAGTCCAAATTCATCGTGCCCTTGGCACGCCCTTCGGGTGCGATGCTTTGCATCGTAATGAAATTGGCGTCTGACCCCAATAACCCACACCATGAAATTGACCCCCGACCAATTGGCCCAGTTCGACCGTGACGGCTACCTGTTTTTTCCGGGCTTGTTTACCCTGGAAGAAACCTGCACTCTGACCGACACCGTGCCCGAACTCTACAGCCGCCGTGAGGACTACAACGTGCGCGAGAAAGGCAAGGACGCCGTGCGCACCAATTTCGCGGCCCACATGTACAGCGCGCCTTTTGCCAGGCTGGCGCGGCATCCGCGCATGATCGAACCCGTGGAAGAACTGCTGGGGGAAAAACTGTACATGCACCAATTCAAGATCAACGGCAAGATGGCGTTTGAAGGCGATGTCTGGCAGTGGCACCAGGACTACGGCACCTGGCTCAATGACGACCTGATGCCGACCGAACGCGCGATGAATGTGGCGATTTTTCTGGACGACGTGACCGAACACAACGGCCCGCTGATGTTCATTCCCGGCAGCCACAAGAAAGGCGTGCTTGATGCCAAACACGACCTGAGCACCACCAGCTACCCGCTGTGGACGGTAGATAACGATTTGATCCGCCAACTGGTGCAACGCGCCGGTGGTAAACAGGGTGGCATCGTCAGCCCGAAAGGCCAGTCCGGCTCGATGATTTTGTTCCACTCCTGCCTGGTCCATGCCTCGGGCAGCAACCTCTCGCCCTTTAACCGCGTCAGCGTCTATCTGAGCCTGTGCGCGGTCAGCAACCACATCCGCCGGCACAAACGCCCCGAGTACATTGCACACCGCGACTTCACGCCGATTGAATGCCTGCCGGACGACTGCCTGCTCAAAGACTACCCGGTGGACCTGCCGTGGAAAGACGGCGTTCCGGCCACGGCGCTGCAGACCTCGATGAAAGAAATTGCGCCTGAACGCAAAGCGGCCTGAGCTTGCTTCCCCGTTCGCCCTGAGCTTGGCCTGTCCTGAGTTTGTCGAAGGGTCGAAGGGTTTTCTCAACCCCTGGGCAGGGCTTCGACAAGCTCAGCCCGAACGGATATTTCCATGAGCCTCTACACCAAACTCCAGCAACGCGCCTTTGATAACAAACCGATTCGTATCGGCCTGATAGGCGCCGGCAAATTCGGCGCCATGTACCTGGCGCAAATTCCCAGAACACCGGGCGTGCACCTGGTCGCGATTGCCGACCTGTCGCCCGACGCCGCCCGCACCAACCTCGCCCGTGTGGGATGGAATCCGGCTTTGACCCAGGCGGAATCTGCGCAGGAAGCCATCAACACAGGAGCAACCTGGATCACTGACGACTGGAATGCGGTGGTCACGCATCCGCAGATTGACATCATTGTCGAATGCACCGGCAACCCGGTGGCGGCGGTCGAGCACTGCCTGCAGGCTTTTGCGCATGGCAAACATGTGGTCAACGTCACGGTAGAGGCCGACGCTTTTTGCGGCCCCTTGCTGGCGCGCAAGGCACACGCAGCGGGCGTGGTGTATTCGCTGGCCTTTGGTGACCAGCCGGCCTTAATTTGTGACTTGGTGGACTGGGCCCGCACCTGTGGTTTTCCGGTGGTGGCGGCAGGCCGCGGCCACAAATGGCTGCCACATTTTTGCGAATCAACACCCGACACCGTCTGGGGCAACTACGGCCTCACGCCCGAGCAGGCCGAGCGCGGCGGTCTGAACCCGAAAATGTTCAACAGTTTTCTCGATGGTTCCAAGCCATCCATTGAATGCACCGCTGTGGCCAATGCCACCGGCTTGAGTGTTCCCAGCAACGGCCTGCTCTACCCGCCGGCCAGCGTCGAGGACATTCCGTTTGTCACGAGGCCCATCAACGAAGGCGGCGTGCTGGAACGCAAGGGCATGGTCGAAGTCATCTCCTCACTCGAAGCCGATGGGCGCAAGATTCCCTACGACATCCGCATGGGGGTCTGGGTCACGGTGGAGGCCGAGACCGACTACATCAAGAACTGCTTTGAAGAGTACAACGCCCATACCGACCCGAGCGGGCGTTATTTCACGCTGTACAAGCGCTGGCATTTGATCGGGCTGGAAGTCGGCGTGTCGGTCGCCAGCGTGGCGCTGCGCGGCGAGCCGACCGGCGTGGCGACCTGCTGGAATGCCGACGTGGTGGCCACCGCCAAACGTGACCTGAAACCCGGCGACATGCTCGACGGCGAAGGCGGCTATACGGTGTGGGGCAAGCTATTGCCCGCAGACACCTCGCTGCGCATGGGCGGCCTGCCGCTTGGCCTGGCACACCAGGTCAAGGTGGTGCGGGCGGTCAAAAAAGGCCAAAGCCTGAGCTGGGCCGATGTGGCCATGGACACATCCACTCCCGCCTACAAAGTACGACATGAGATGGAAACCATGTTTTCACCGGCCATGCAGCAAGCTGCCTGACGGCAGCTTGCTGCATAACTGGTGGCCATCGCAGAAGACCTTTAGGTCTCCCATGCGATGCAGCTTCAGTCGCGTTCAGATTTGGAAAACTTACCCGCCTTTTTGGCGGCATCTCGTGGCACAAACACCTTGCCTGCTGGCTTGGCGAAAGCTGGCTTACGGTTTGCAAAGTCGGGGCGTGCAGCAAAACCTTCGCTGCGTGGTGCAAAGCCTTCGTTGCGGGGCGCAAAGCTGCGGTCGTCATGGCGCGGGCCACGGTCGTTGAAACCGGAACGGTCTGCGTAGTTGTTGCCTTGCGGTGCAGGACGACCCTGGAAATTACCACCGCCAAAGTTACCGCCACGGTCGTCACGCGGCGCACCGAAACCGCCACCACGGTCATCGCGGCCCCCACCGAAACCAGCGCCAGCAGGCTTGTGGCCCTGATAGCCACCACCACCACCACCGCCGCCGCCAAAACTGCGTCCACCGCCACGGTCATCGCGACCACCACCAAAATTGCCACGTGGGCGATCCGATGTTGGAGCAAAGCGTTGTTGTGGCTCAAGGCCGGCAATCACGCTGGGCTTGAGGTTTTGCTGCGTGTAGTGCTCGATGTCCTGGATTTTGCGGCGATCGCGGAACTCGGCAATCGTGATCGCCTTGCCTTCGCGGCCGGCACGGCCGGTACGACCAATGCGGTGAATATAGTCTTCGGCTTTCATAGGCAGGCCGTAGTTGATGACGTGGGTAATCGTTGGCACGTCGAGGCCACGGGCGGCCACATCGGTTGCCACCAAAATCTGCACGCGGCCATCACGGAAAGCCATCAGGCGGCGGTTCCGCAGGCCTTGCCCCAAGGCACCGTGCAACGCAACAGCGCTAAAGCCATCCTGCGCCAGATCATTGGCCAGGCCGTCGCATTCCACCTGCGTGCAGGCAAAAACGAGGGCTTGGTTGATACTGGTGTCGCGCAGCCAGTGATCCAGCAGCTTGCGCTTGTGGGTCATGTTGTCGGCCCACAGCAGTGACTGAGTAATCGATGCGTGTTTTGCATGCGGCGAGTCAATCTCGATACGCTGCGGAGTACGCATCACACGCGTAGCCAGTTGCATGATGCGCGGGGCAAACGTGGCGCTGAACATCATGGTCTGCTTGCGCTCGATGGTGAGCTGGTTGACTTCGGTCAGGTCGTCAGCAAAGCCGAGATCTAACATGCGGTCGGCTTCGTCAACAACAAGAAATTGCACCTGGTCAAGCTTGATCTGCATACTGCGTTGCAAGTCAAGCAGGCGGCCTGGCGTTGCAACCACCAGATTGGCGTTTTGCAGCTTGGCAATTTGCAACTGGTAAGGAATGCCGCCAACGACGTTGGCAATACGCAGGCCACGGCAATGGCGAACCAGGTCAATCGCGTCAGCGCAAACCTGTTGGGCCAGCTCGCGCGTCGGGCAAAGAATCAGTGCGCCAGGTGTGGCCGCCTTAAAGTTGCGCGCATTGGTTGGGTCTTTGCGTTTTGGTTTTTTGGCAGGTGCCTCACCACGAGCAATCGCTTCCGCGCTCAGGCGTTCAAACTCGGAACGCTGAAAACGCTCGGCTTCTTCCTGCTGCTTGAGCAGTGTGTGCAGAACCGGCAGCAAGAAAGCGGCAGTCTTGCCGCTACCGGTCTGGCTGGAAACCAGCAGGTCGGTGAACTTGGCTTTTTTGTCTGCCTTTTTTATGTTTGAGCCAACATCGTCCAGTGCCTGCATGGCCTTGGGGATGGTGGCCATCTGCACGGCGGTTGGCTGGGTAAAACCCATGTCGGCAACGGCTTGCAGCAGCTCTTTGGCCAGACCGAATTTTACAAAACCGTTGAGTTCTGCGGCCACGGCATCGAGCGAAGACTCGGTGCCTTCGGGCGTACCGAAAAAGTCAGGCACAGGATTGGATGGAGCAGTGTTGTCGTTAAAGTTTTCAGCAGAATCAGTAGCGAAAACGGTATCGGCTTCGGGCAGGAAATCGCCACGGGCCTCAAAAGAGTCAGTCATGTTTTTTCTCAATTAAATCACCCGCGCACTACTAACTGTTTGCTGTCCAGCAAAGGCCAAAAATGCAGCGGGAAAACTTATGACCTCCTGCGTGTAAGAATTTGCAGGAGGCTTCGTTCATGGTTAATAAAACATCAACCATCAAACGAATAAACGATTCAGGCAACGAGACTGCCTAAAGCGGTGACCCTATTCAACAGGGTCCAAAAGTCTGAGAGGAGATGTAGATGTACAAATGCAGCGTACCCGGTACGTTTGCAAGTCTCTGATTATGGCACGTTTTACGGGTTTGTACTAGTGCGCCTGTTTAAAAGGACATTACGACTTTGTGCGGTCAGTCTGAAGGCTTTTACTCGGGTATTATCGCTTTTGCTGGTATACTGCCGACCCCTTGTATTGAAACTGCTAAAGCAACAGAAGCCGCCAATCCCAACCGAGGGAAAGGCGGCACCGCGCTAAATCTCCAAAAATTACAGAGAAGAAGTTGCTTTATCAAGGTGAGTCGTGCGCATGGTTGCCACACTTCTATCCCATTTCGAAACCTCTGCAGCCCCCCGTAGCTAGACACCATGACGACGTTTACCGATAGCCGTTCTTTTCACACTTCGCAGGGCAGCGGCTCGCCTGATTTTGTTTCTTCTGATACGACAGCGCTTGCGTCGCACATGAGCGAGTGCGCCAAAACCCGAAGCCGGTTTTTCGGCCTCCACGCAGCGCTTGAATTGGTGCATGCCCTGCTCACGCCGCGCATGGTGACCGCCGCAGTCATTGTGGCGGTTTTGCTGGTTACGACGGGCGTGGTGTGAAGGCTTGGCCGCCTCTGAACTCAATGCTGTTCGGTTACGTGCCTTTATCCGCAACCTGTCGAAGCAGGAAACGCTCTGGCAGGCCCAAGAAAGGCGCTATCCGAACAGTATTGCCTCTGTACTGGACAAGCTAGACAGCCTAAGTTCGTTCGCCAGAAAAATTTTGGCCGCCCGCGCGGGCGAATCTGAACCACTCATACGTGCCGAGCTTTTTGGCGCGCAGCGTTTTGAGCAACATGGTCGCAGCCTGGCTGAGTCGCAGCCTATCAAGAAAAGCACCCGGCGGTCAGAAGGTATTTTTGCGCCTTATATTCGAGCCGGAAGCGGCTCGTCATTTTTCCCGCGTGTGCATGAAAACATCGCGGCGCTGCGGCAAGCCTATGACTACGTTGCCAGCATTTCGCAAAGCGGTCTGTACGTCACGCCCGCCGCTAAATGGCTGCTGGATAATTTTCACTTGGTCGAGGCGCAGCTACAGCAAATTCACGAAGGCGTTCCACGCCGCTACTATGCCGACCTGCCCAAGCTGACGGGCAAACCACTTGAAGGTCTGCCACGCGTTTATGGCATCGCCTGGGCTTACGTGGCGCACACCGACAGCGTGCTCGACCCATTGTTATTTACGGCCTTTCTCGATGCCTACCAGGAAGTCAGCGAGTTAAATCTTGGCGAGTTGTGGGCCATGCCGACCACGCTGCGCGTGGTGTTGCTTGAAAACCTGCGTCGGGTGGCTGACGAAATTGCCGATGGCAAAGCCGCGCGTGAAGCGGCCCATGCGGTGTGGGACAGCAAAACACCGCTGCGCGATGACGACCTGGATGACCTCTTGCTGCTGATGCAAAAGCGCGGTTTGGAGCGTAATTTTTTGACCACGCTATGGCAGCGTATGCCAGACCATCCAGCCGACGCATCAGCCAGCCTGGCGCGCTGGACGCAGGCGCATTGCCACAACGGGCTGGCGCTGATTGAAGCCAGCCAGACGGCCCAAGTGTCGGCCACCCTGACCATCAACAACATCATCGACAGCCTGCGACTGATTGGCCAGCTGGAGTGGATTGAGTTGATAGAACCCGTCAGCCGTTCGCTGCGGGTGCTTGGCCAGTCGCCCAACTTTGCAATGGAAAGCGAAGGCACGCGCCAACAGATCACGCAGGCGATGGAAAAGATGGCGCGTGACACGGGCGTGTCTGAACTGGCGGTAGCGAACGCCGTAGTGCAGTGCGCGAAAGGCTTTGCGGCAACGCATACCCAAACAGACAACGACGGTGGCGAAGCCACAGCCGCCTACCACCTGATTGGTCCGGGCAAGAGCGCCCTGCTGGCTTCTTTACAAAATCAGCTTGACAGCGGGGGCAAATCACCCGGCAGCCAATCGCCCTCACAAACGGGCATACGGCGCTTACAGCGATCAGGGCGCTTGACGGCGTACTTGTTCGCGCTGGCGCTGGGCACATTGGCCGTGCTGGCTTTGACAGCGCGGGCTACGAACGGTGAGCCGCATCTGCACTTAGACCACTTGGCAAGCTGGCCTGCGTGGATTGCATTGATGCTCATGGTGCTGCCTGCATCAGAAGCGGTAGCGGCCTTGATACACCGCGTGATTGCCGAGTCAACCCGCGTGAAGTCCATGCCCCGGCTGGACTTTTCGTGTGGCATTGCGCCTGAGCACCGCGTGCTGGTGGTGATGCCGTGCATGTTGACATCCAGCACCTCAACGCGCGAGCTCGCCGAGCGGCTGCGCCTGCACTGGCTGGCCAACCCCGAGAACAACGCGCAGTTTGCGCTGCTCACCGACTGGGCGGATGCAGACCAGGCATCCATGCCCGCAGACAGCGCACTGCTCAAAGAAGCCATTGCGCAAGTCAATGCACTCAACATTGAATACCCCGCAGCAGAAGCCACAGAAAATGAGGCTCCGCGCTTTCTGGTCATTCACCGCTCACGCGTCTGGTGCAGCACCGAGGCCCGCTGGATAGGCTGGGAACGCAAACGCGGCAAGCTTGAATCGCTGATCCGCTACATCGCTGAAGGCCAACAAAACAACGCAGCACGCAAGGCGTGTGCAGGCGACTTTCACTTTGCCGATGGCATGGTTTTAGCGCCAGGCATTCGCTACCTCCTCACGCTCGACAGCGACACCGGTCTACCGCCGGCCGCCCTGCGCGAGCTGGTGTCAATTGCCGCACACCCATTGAACGCGCCGCATATCGACAAGGCTACGCGCCGCGTCACGGGTGGCTACGGCATCTTGCAGCCGCGCTTGGTCACGCCCTTGCCGCTGTTTGAAGAGCGCTCACCTTTTCACACCCTGTTTGCCGGCCAGTGCGGCATTGACCCGTACAGCAGTGGCACGTCTGATTTGTACCAGGACTTGTTTGGCCTGGGCGCCTTCACCGGCAAGGGTTTGCTCAATGTGCAGGCCGTGCATGCGGCACTAAGCCAGCGTTTTGCAGATGACTCCATCCTCAGCCATGACCTGCTTGAAGGCACGATTGCGCGCTGCGCTTATGTGAGCGACGTGGTGCTGGTTGAAGACCACCCGCACCACTCGGGCGTGGACGCTTCACGCCAGCACCGCTGGACGCGCGGCGACTGGCAATTGCTGCCGCTGATGTGCAAGCCCGCGCGCTACAGCATTGACAATCTGGGCCTCTGGAAAATGCTCGACAATCTGCGGCGCTCGCTGGTGGTACCTAGCTCTCTTGCCTTGCTGGTGTGGGTTATTTTTACCGGTGCGCTGCCGATTTCAAAAGCCATTGCCGTGGTGCTGGCTGTCTTTTTGACAGGGCCGCTGCTGGGTGCGCTTGCAGGCCTGGTGCCCACACGCAGGCGCATTGTGCTGCTGCACTTTTTTCATGTCGGCATGGTCGAGTTGTGGCGTGCGTTTGTAGCCAGTGCGTGGTTGTTTACGCAACTGGCGGTCAAGGCTGGCATGTTGCTCGATGCGATTGCACGCACGCTGTGGCGGCTGTTTGTAAGCCGCAAACACCTGCTGCAATGGACCACTGCGGCACAGGCGCAGACCGCCGCAAAATATTCACTGGCCTCGTTTACGCGCAGGCATTGGCTGGCATCGCTGGTGTGTGTGGCGCTTGCTGTAGCGGCGGCAATACCAGCGTCAGGCAGCCCCTACCCGGTTGCGGGTGTGACACTGTTTTTGATCTGGGCACTGGCACCAGTTGCCGCGTGGTGGGCCAGTTGCCCGCCCCGGCAACACCGGGCCAACCGCATCAACGCCGACGAAAGAGCCTACCTGCTGGAACTGGCGCGCGACATCTGGCGCTTTTTTGAACACTGCGTTGGCCCGCAAGACAACTGCCTGCCACCAGACAACCTGCAAGTTGACACCGAGCCAACGCTGGCACACCGCACATCGCCAACCAACATCGGCCTGTACTTACTGTCAGTTGCCTGCGCGCGGCAATTTGACTGGATCACTACCACCGATCTGGTCAACCGCCTACAGGCCACGCTGGCAACGGTAGAGCGCCTGCCCAAACACGACGGGCATTTGTTCAACTGGTACCAGACCGAAACGCTTGATGTATTGCTACCCGCTTACGTGTCCACTGTTGACAGCGGCAACCTGGCGGGCCACCTGCTGGCCGTGGCCGGTAGCTGCAATAGCCTAGCGTGCAAGGCCGACAGCACGATGGACGAAAAACGTGCGCTGGCCTTGATTGCCGCGCAGTGCAATGCCCTGTGCATGGGCATGAACTTTCGTGGCCTATACAACGCCAAGCGGCATCTGTTTCATATCGGCTTGCGCGTGCATGAGCATGTGCTGGATGCCAGTTACTACGACCTACTGGCATCTGAGGCGCGCCTGACAAGCTTTTTGGCAATTGCCAAGGGCGATGTGCCGCGCCGTCACTGGATGGCGCTGGGCCGCCCATTTTTGTCAAGTGGTGTAACGCCGGGGCTCAGGTCGTGGGCGGGTTCGATGTTTGAATACCTCATGCCGTCGCTGGTCATGCACGAGCCTTATAACGGCTTGCTGCGTATGTCGGGCAGCGCAGCCGTCGCCGAGCAGCAGGTGTTTGGCCGCCAGCAGGGCCAGCCCTGGGGCGTATCAGAGTCAACCTATCTTGCGCAAGACCACTCGCTGGCCTATCAATATTCACCCTTCGGCGTGCCGCGCCTGGCACTGCGCCACACCGCTAGCGCCGAGCATGTGGTGGCACCCTACGCCAGCGTGATGGCGGCCATGTTTGCGCCACATGAAGCAGTTAGCAACCTGCGCCGGCTGGAGAGATTGCAAAGCCGTAGCAATGATAAATTCCAGTTTGGTTTTATGGACGCGATTGACTTCACCGCCTCGCGCCAGCCGAACGAAGCACCTTTCAGCGTGGTAAAAACCTACATGGCGCACCACCAGGGCATGTCGCTGGTGGCGCTGTGCAATGTGCTGTGCGGCAAAGCACCACAGCGCTGGTTTTCTGACGCTCCGCTGGTGCGGGCTTTTGAGTCGCTTTTGCATGAGCGCTGCCCACGGAAAATCATCAGTTCGGCCAATCCGCGCAGCCTGCCTGACCTTGCTGAAAACCTGCAGGCCAACGCATTCCAGTCGCGCAAAATCGACCCGCTGACAAAGCAGTGGCAGCCCACGCACCTGCTGTCAAACGGTCAGTACAGCGTGGCACTGCGTGCCAATGGTGCGGGTGTCAGCAGATGGAAAAATCACAACATCAGCCGCTGGCGCGACGACTTGCTGCGCGACCAGTACGGCACCTTTGTGTATGTCCGGCCACAGGGCGATGGCCCGGTCAGCTCACTCACATCACACCCCGCGCCGCACCCGCGCTGGAGCTACACGGCACGCTTTCTGGCCGACCGGGTAGTTTTCAAAAGCAAATCGAATGAGCTGGAAAGCACAACAACGGTGCTCGTCAGCCCCGAAGACGACACCGAACTGCGTACCGTCACCCTGCATAACCTGGGCAAATCGGCCATCACCTATGAAGTGATTTCATGCTTTGAAGTAGCGCTGGCAGAAGCGCGCGCCGACGCGGCGCACCCGGCTTTTTCAAACCTTTTTATTGAAACCGCATGGCGCCCCGAGTGGCGCGCCATGCTGGTCTCGCGCCGCCCGCGCCTGCATGGTGATGCGGTGTTGTCCGTCGCGCATTTTCTGGCTGAAGCAAATGCCCACATCGTCAGCGTTGACTGCACCGCAGACCGGCGTACCTTTCTCGGGCGCAACTGTGAGCGCGCGCAACCTGCGCTTGGCAAACAGGCGTGGATGAATAGATCCACCCCCATCAACGGCCTTGACCCGGTGGCTTGCCTGCGCGTCACCGTGCGCATTGCGGCGGGCGAAATTGCACGCCTGAGCTTTGCGACTGCGGCGGCGCAAAACAAAGAAGACCTGATTACCCGCATCGACAAATATTTGCAGCCCATGCACGTTGAGCGCGCCACCCGCATGGCGGCCACGCTGGCACAGGTGCGCCTGCGCGACTTGGGGCTAGACGTGGATGAAAACGCCGCCCTGCAAGACCTGACCACCGCGCTGATGTATACCAGCCCGCGCGCTACCTCTCACGGTAAGCTTGATGCCGCCTCACCTACCCGGCCCGATGCCGCGCCCGTAGACCAGCGCCTGTTGTGGCGCTTTGGCCTGTCGGGCGACAAGCCCATCGTGCTGGTGCGCATTCACTCCAGCGAAGGCTTGGGGCTGGTGCAGTCGCTGCTGCGCGCGCAGCCGTGGTGGAGCTTTGGCGGACTGGCGACCGACGTGGTGGTGCTGAACAGCGAAGCCAACTCTTACCTGTCACCCCTGCACCGTGAGATACAGGTGCAGCGTGACAGGCTGAACCTGAAGGTGCAGAACAGCTTTCCGCCCAGCGATGTAGCGGGCTTTTACCTGCTACGTGACCACGAGGTTTCA
This sequence comes from Polaromonas sp., assembly GCA_038902915.1. Taxonomy (GTDB): domain Bacteria; phylum Pseudomonadota; class Gammaproteobacteria; order Burkholderiales; family Burkholderiaceae_C; genus Polaromonas. The sequence goes on along the minus strand of JBCKNC010000051.1, from coordinate 3,265 downwards.
AGCAGCGAAAAAACTGCACTGGCAGCCCATGCTAGAGTGATTTTTACCGCCGATGGCAGGCCGCTGGAGACACAAGTCACCGCACTGCGAGAGGTGTGGAGCCAGCAGCGCGTGGCAGACGAAACGCTATCGCCGTCTTTGCTGTCTTTGCTGTCTTTATCGTCCAGCTCTTCTTCCAGCGCTTCGTCCAGCGGTTCTGTGACTGCTGCCGCACCACCCCTTACGCCGCAGGGTCGGTTTGATGCAGCCACGGGCGAATTTATATTTGAAGTTGATGCGCAGCACAGCCCGCCGCGCCCCTGGATCAATGTCATATCGAACGCTGACTTTGGCTTTCAGGTTTCTGAAGCGGGCAGCGGCTACACCTGGGCCATCAACAGCCGCCTGCACCAGCTCACGCCGTGGAGCAATGACCCGGTGCAAGACCCGCGCGCCGAGCATTACCTGTTGCAGGATGTCGAGTCTGAGCAATTGCTACACCTCACACCACCTTGCAATGCGGGTTCAGTCATCGTCAGCCACAAGGTGCGCCATGGCCAGGGCTACAGTGTTTTTGAAGGGACGCATGCGCAGCTTGAAATACAAACCACGTTTTTTGCAGCTACGCACTCTAGCGTGAAGCTGGTGCATGTGCAACTGCGCAACGGCGGCACGCGCAGCCGGCAGTTGCGGGCTCTGGCCATGGTGGAGTGGCAAATGGGTGAGTCACTGGCCAATCGCCGCACGGTGCAAACCTGGAACAGCGCAGGCTTGCCCGATCTACCTGTGGTGATGGCACAGCAGCGCGAAAGTCGCGCAGGCTTTGGTGGTGCAACCGCATTTTTGGCGCTTAAAGGTTTGCCTGGCCTGGTGCAATGGACTTGTGATCGCAGCGAGTTTTTTGATGTCAAAGGCCAGCTCACACTGCCCAACACCTTGGGCCTGCGCCACGGCGGCGGACTTGACCCCTGCGGCGCGGTCGCCAGCAATTTCAGCGTCGGTGCGGGCGATCTGGTCAGCTTTACCTTTATGCTCGGCCATGCGCCTGGTGCCGCCAGTGCAGAGCAGCTTGCACGCACCTGGTTGCACTCTGATGCAGTGCCGGCTACAGCCAAAGTCACACAATCCTTAGCCACGGTCAAAGCATTCTGGTCTGGCCTGCTCGGGCAGATTCAGGTACGTACGCCAGACCCGCTGTTTGACGCACTCGTCAACCGCTGGCTGATCTACCAGACGCTCACATCGCGCCTGTGGTCCAAGGCCGGTTTTTATCAGGTGGGCGGCGCGTTTGGTTTTAGAGACCAATTGCAGGACAGTATGGCCTTTGCGGTGCTTGACCCACAGCGGTTGCGCAGCCAAATCTTGCTCAATGCATCGCGCCAGTTTGCCGAGGGCGACGTGCAGCACTGGTGGCACGCACCCAGCGGCGAAGGCGTGCGCACGAACTTCAGCGACGACCTGCTGTGGCTGCCGTTTGCCTGCGCGCACTATATAGACGTGACAGGCGATACAGCGGTGCTCGATGCGTCGGTGGCTTTTATTATCGGTGCCGCCATCCCCGACGGTGCAGAAGATGCCTACTACGCACCCGAGGTAGCTGAGCAAACGGCATCGGTCTACGAGCACTGCGCCCGCACCATAGACCGCAGCCTGGCCACGGGTACCCACGGCCTGCCGTTGATGGGCAGCGGCGACTGGAACGACGGCATGAACCGCGTGGGCCATGAAGGCAAAGGCGAATCGGTCTGGCTGGGCTGGTTTTTGTGCAGCGCGGTCGAAGGCTTTCTGCCGCTGGCCAGAGCGCGCGGCGACGCTGCACGGGTCCGGCGCTGGACCAAGGCGCGCCGCGGCTGGATCGCCGCGCTGCACGATGCCGGCTGGGACGGCGCGTGGTTTCGCCGCGCCTTTTTCGACAACGGCGCGCCACTCGGTTCGAGCGCCAATACCGAGTGCCGCATCGACCTCATCGCGCAAGCGTGGTCCGTGCTGTCGGGCGCGTCCACCCCGGTCTTCACCGCCCCGGCCATGCTGGCCGTCAAGCAACAGTTGATGGATGAAGACGCGGGCCTGCTGCGCCTGCTCGACCCGCCGCTGCAGCATTCGGAAAACAACCCGGGCTATATCCAGGCCTACCCGCCCGGCGTGCGCGAAAACGGCGGCCAGTATTCGCACGCCGGCGTCTGGGCCATGATGGCCCAGGCGCTCACCGGCGACACCGAAGGCGCCTGGCGCAGCTTCGAAGCCCTGAGCCCGGCGCACCGCAGCGCGCACCCGGTGCGCGGCCCGGCCTACGAGCTGGAGCCTTATGTGCTGGCCGGCGACATCTACAGCGCGCCGCCCTACGTCGGGCGTGGCGGCTGGAGCTGGTACACCGGCTCGGCCGCCTGGCTGCACCGCGCGGCCATCGAGACCCTGCTCGGCCTGCGTGTGCGGCAGGGGGAGATTTCGCTGTCGCCACGCGTGCCGGCCCACTGGCCTTCGTTTGAAATCACGCTGCAGCTGGACAAGCGCGTGGTGACCGTTCGCTGGCAACGCGCAGGTGTCGCGGCTGACGCTGCCTTCAAGCCTGATCGCGTGGTGGCGGAGGGACAGCTCGTGACGCTGGCTGAGTTGCCGACGCAGGCGCAATTGCTGGTGCAGGCAACCATGCTTCAACCATACCTGTTTTCGTCATTGCGAGCGTAGCGCGGCAATCCACTGTCTTGGGTAGCACCCGTATGGCCCTCCTCCGTGCGCCTTGCACTTCATCCCGAAAATCTGAATTTCTAGAAGTACCCTAATGCGAATTGGAATTACGCGGCGGCTCGCTTGCGCGTCGTCCCGCTTGAGCGACCAGTTATGCGGGCAGTTTCGGCAGCTACCAGCAATAAGCCGCGAAGAGCTTCATTGACAGCATCGGAAGTAGGAAATGCCTTGGCCAATTTCGGGTCAATTAGCGCCACTGAAGTGCCCTTGGAAACTTCCTTGAAAAACTTTCCACGCTCCAACTTAACAAAATCGGCTCGTTTGTACTCTGCCCGCATCGTCGTTTCAATTTTCTTCATAGAGCTTCCTTTCTGAACGGGTCACCCGCCTCGCAGAGATGATCCGAATGCCACCGGGACGATAGGTATGTGAGACCGTTAGCAGCCGCCCAAGACGCGACAATCCGAATGTGATGTAACGAGCCTCACCGATGGAATGATCAGGGTCTGCACCAGTCACCGCAAGCTGATCGAGGAATGCAGATGCCGCCTCTTCGAAAGACACACCATGCTTGCCAAGATTACTTGCTGCTTTCGGATCG
>JBCKNC010000050.1:0-18222 GCA_038902915.1 Polaromonas sp. | reverse complement strand
ATCAACCAGGTTCACGATCCGGCGGATGTCTTGGCCAGAGCCTTGGAGACCGCAGCCATCATTGCCAGCAATGCGCCGCTGTCGGTGCGGCAGGTCAAAAAGTCCATCCGCTATGGCGGGCAAATGGAGTTGCGCACGGCTTACCGCTTCGAGGTCGAGGCCTACAACCATCTGATTGACACCGAGGATCGGATCGAAGGCGTGAAAGCCTTCAATGAAAAGCGCAAGCCGGTTTTCAGGGGACTCTGACTTCCTAAAACCCAAAAAAGGACTACAAAGCATGCGCCACAAAATTACCCTGCGTGAAGTGGGTCTGCGCGATGGCCTGCCTTGAGGCTACGTACCAGCTGTCGATCGGCTGGCGGTTTAATGAACACAGAGTTGAAAATGGAACACACTACAGAGACCCTCAGCATTGATGTGGGCGAAGACTACCCCGAAATCCGTGAAAGCGTGCGCCGGGTCTGCGCCGACTTTCCCGGTGCGTACTGGCGCAAGCTGGAGGAAGCGGAGGCCTACCCGACCGAGTTCGTCAAGGCACTGACGCAGGCCGGCTACCTGGGAGCACTGATTCCCGAGACCTATGGGGGCAGCGGTATGCCGCTGCGTGCGGCCGCTGTGATCCTTGAAGAAATTCATGCCTCGGGCTGCAACGCGGGAGCCTGCCATGCCCAGATGTATACCATGGGCACCGTGCTCCGCCACGGCAATGAGGAGCAGAAGCAGCGCTACCTTCCCCAGATAGCCAGCGGCAAGCTGCGTCTGCAAGCGTTTGCCGTGACCGAGCCCAGCACGGGCTCCGACACGACCAAGCTGAAAACCCGCGCCGAGCGCGATGGTGATAGCTATGTGATCAACGGTCAGAAGGTCTGGACCTCGCGCGCCCTTCACTCGGACCTGATGCTGCTGCTCGCGCGAACCACCCCGCTCGACCAAGTAAAAAAGAAGAGCCAGGGACTCTCCGTTTTCCTCCTCGACATCCGCGAATCACTTGGCAAGGGCCTGGACATCCGGCCCCTGAAGGCCATGATTAACCACAACACCACCGAAGTGTTCTTTGACAACCTGCGGATTCCTGCCGACTGCCTCATCGGCGAGGAGGGCAAGGGCTTCAAATACATCCTGGATGGCATGAACGCCGAGCGCATCCTGGTGTCGGCTGAGGCGATTGGCGACGGACGCTGGTTCACCAAGACATCGGTGGCCTACGTCAGCGAGCGTCGTGTTTTTGACCGCCCAATCGGCCAGAACCAGGCCGTGCAATTCCCAATTGCGCGAGCCCATGCTGAAATCGAAGCAGCCGATCTTGTACTTCGGCGGGCCGCCGCGCGCTTTGCGGCCGGACTACCTTGTGGAGATGACGCTAACATGGGCAAGCTGCTGGCGTCCGAGGCTGCTTGGCACGCGGCCGAGGCCTGCCTGCAGAGTCACGGCGGCTTCGGTTACGCACGCGAATACGACGTTGAGCGCAAGTGGCGCGAAACGCGCTTATTCCAGATCGCTCCGATTTCGACGAACCTGGTGCTTTCCTACATTGGCGAGCATATGCTGGGCATGCCACGCTCGTACTGATCCGCAATCGACCTTCGGAGGATACTCATGATCGGCTTGACCCAAGAACTGGCAGCGTATGTTGCCCACCCCACTTTTGGGGACAGTGAGCAGTCCGCATGCGAGGTTGCCAATACTGGATTCATCGACACAGTGGGCACCATGATGGCTGGCTGCCATGAGCCGGTGGTGCGCATCATGCTGGCGCATGTCGGCTCTATCCAGGCCCCGCTCGAGGCGCCTGTGCCGTTTGCCGGAATCATGTTGCCGGCCGCCCAAGCGGCCTGCGTCAACGGCGTGGCTGCCCACGCGCTCGACTATGACGATGTGGCTCTTTCGGCGCACACCAGTACGGTGCTGGTGCCGGCCATATTGGCTGAAGGCCACCTGTTGGACGTTTCAGGTCTTGAAGCCTTGCGCGCCTATGTGGTGGGATATGAAGTCTGGGCCGAGCTGTTTGTCAGGGAGCCCGACCAATACCACTTGAAGGGCTGGCATCCCACGGGCGTGTTTGGCACGGTGGCCGCAGCGGCGTCCGTGGCTTATCTGCACCACCTGCCCGAGGAGCAGGCCCGGCAAGCGCTGGCGATCGCGGCCAGCATGGCCAGCGGGTTGGTGGCCAATTTCGGCACCATGACCAAGCCGCTGCACGCCGGGCGTGCGGCCGCCTGCGCCATCGAGGCGGTGCGCTTAGCCAAGCTTGGGTTGACCGCTGCGCCTGATGTGTTTGAGCATCACGCTGGGTATCTAAACGCGCTGTCACCGGCCGGACGGGTGGACCGTACCCGACCTGCCGACAGCCTGGGCAAGACGCTGCGCATTTTGGACACCGGGCTGTCGATCAAGCGTTACCCGGTCTGCTATTCCGGCCATCGCGTGATCGATGGTGTGTTGGCCATAGCCGAGCGCGAGCAAGTGCAGCCCGAACAGGTCCGCCGCGTGCGGGTGAGCATTGGCCCGGCCCAAGCGTCCATGCTGCGCAATCGGCGGCCGCAAACCGCCCTGGAGGCCAAGTTCAGCATGGAATTTGCCGTGGCTTCTGCGCTGGTGGCCCGCCAGGTCGGACTGGCCCAGCTCAACGATGCCTTCGTGACCCGTGCCGATGTGCAAGGCCTGCTGGACAAGGTGGTGGTCGAAATCACGGAGCGCCCCTGCCCGATCGATCCGGCGTTTTCCTATGCGGACCGAGTGATCATCGACCTGGCCGATGGACGGTCCTTCGACTCCGGGGACATTCGCTTTGCGAAGGGTAATGCCAAGCGTCCGCTGGATTCCGCGAGCTTGCGCCAGAAGTTCATGGATTGCCTCGCCTCGTCGACCAGCGAGCGTTGGTCCGGCGGCGCGGATACCAAGCTCTATGAGCGTGTCGCCAATCTCCAAGGTCTAGACAGCGTGCGACAGCTGTTTGAATGAATGCGTTTGTGCCACTGCTGAACACGTTGCTGATCCAATCGTTCAGCGCCCTGAACATGATGGCTATACCGGTGTTGCGGCTGGCGCAGCGCACGCTGGCGGCCATGCGCTGAACGGGTTTGTCCGAATGCGCCGCGCGACCCTTTGCCGCAAGATGGGGTGGTTGATGAATGTGAAGATTTTTTTGATCCTGCTGTGTTGAATTAATAAAGAGGCAATATGCAACGCTACCAGATGTACATTGACGGTCGGTTCTCGGACGCCAGTTCCGGCCAGTGGTTCGACAGCTATAACCCCTATACCGGCGAAGTCTGGGGACAGATTGCGGAAGGCGGCGCGGACGACGTGGACCGTGCCGTAACCGCAGCGCACAAGGCGTTCACGAACGGTCCGTGGTCGCAACTGACCGCCAGCCAGAGGGGCGCACTGCTGCGCAAGCTGGGTGACCTGATCACGCGCGACGCTAGAGCGCTGGCGGAATTCGAAGTGCGCGACAACGGCAAGCTGATCGCCGAGATGGCCGGTCAGCTCAACTACATTCCGCAGTGGTTTTACTACTTTGGTGGACTGGCCGACAAGGTGCAGGGGTCGGTGATTCCGCTGGATAAGAAAGGCTATTTCAACTTTACCCGGCACGAGCCGCTCGGCGTGGTGGCGGCGATCACGCCCTGGAATTCCCCTTTGCTGCTGACCTCATGGAAGATTGCGCCGGCGCTGGCGGCGGGCTGCACCATCGTGCTCAAGCCATCCGAATTCACCTCCGCATCCACGCTGGAATTCGTCAAGCTGTTCGAGGAGGCCGGCTTCCCGCCGGGCGTCGTGAACGTCGTGACCGGCTTTGGCAAGGACGTCGGCACGCCGCTGGTCGAGCATCCACTGGTGCGCAAGATCACCTTCACCGGCTCGGACACCACCGGTCGCGTGATCAACCAACTGGCGGCCAAGCACTTCAAGCGCGTGAGTCTGGAGCTCGGCGGCAAGTCGCCCAATATCGTGTTCGCCGATGCTAACCTGGACGACGCGGTCAACGGCGCTGTGTCGGGCATCTTTGCCGCCACCGGTCAGACCTGCATCGCCGGCTCGCGCCTGTTGTTGCAGGAGAGCATTCACGACCAGTTCCTCGACAAGCTGATCGCGCTGGCCAAAACCGCGCGCATGGGCGACCCGATGAGCATGGACACGCAGGTCGGTCCGATCACCACCCGCCAGCAATACGACAAGGTGCTGAGCTATATCGACATCGCCAAGAAAGACGGCGCCAAGCTGCTGCTGGGCGGTGCCCCGGCCACGCGAGCCGAATGCGGCAAGGGCTGGTTCATCGAGCCGACGATTTTTTCCGAGGTGAAGAACCAGATGCGCATCGCGCAGGAGGAAGTGTTTGGTCCGATCCTGTCGGTGATCAGGTTCAAGGACGAGGAGGAGGCGGTGGCGATTGCCAACGATTCCAACTACGGTCTCGGTTCCGGCGTGTGGACCAGCGACATCGGCCGCGCCTTCCGCATGTCCGAGCGCATCCAGGCCGGCACGGTATGGGTCAATACCTACCGCGCGGTGAGCTACATGTCGCCATTCGGCGGCTACAAGGATTCCGGCCTGGGGCGTGAAAACGGCATCGATGCGATTCGCGAGTACCTGCAGGTCAAGAGCGTCTGGATCAATACCGGTGCGGCGAGCGCCAACCCGTTCACGATGCGTTGACCTCCGGTGCTTTGCGCAGACCCGATCCCACCCCATTAACATGAGATATTTTGAACATGCCTAAACGCAGGATGACTGGCCGCGACGCCTTTTTGCAGCTCTTGATCGACGAGGGCGTGACCCATCTGTTCGGAAATCCCGGCACCACCGAGTTGGCGATCATGGAAGCGGTGCCGCAATTCCCGGAGTTGAAATATGTTCTTGGTCTGCAGGAATCGGTCGTACTCGGCATGGCCGATGGCTTTGCGCGCGCCTCCAACAAGCTCGTCGCAGTCAACCTGCACTGCATGCCGGGGCTGGGCCATGCCATGGGTGCGCTGTACAGCGCCAAGTTTTCCGGTTCGCCCTTGATCATTACCGCCGGGCAGTATGAAATCGGATACGGGTTGCAGGAACCTTTGCTGTATGAACCGCTGGTGCCGATTGCACAACCCCTGGTGAAATGGGCAGTTGAGGTCACGCGCGTGGAGGACCTGCCGCGCATCATCCACCGTGCCGCAAAGATTGCACTGACGCCGCCGATGGGGCCGGTCTTCATCAGTTTGCCAGGTAGCATTTTAGACGATGAGGCGGAACTCGATTTCGGCAGCCCGACGCGTGTTGATGCTGCGACGCGGCCTTCGGATGAGGCGATTGATCGTCTTGCGGCCCGCCTGCTCTCGGCAGAAAAACCGGTGATGATTGCCGGGCGCGAACTGGCCAATCACGACATATTTAAGGAAGCAGGCGAACTGGCGGAACTGCTCGGCGCTGCGGTGTACCAAGAGCCGGTGCCCTACAACGCGCGTTTCCCGTCCGATCATCCCGCCTGCATGGGTGACCTGACGCGCAACCAGAAAAAAGTGCGGGAAATTTTGCAGCAGTACGACCTGCTGCTTTGTCTCGGCGCCGATCTGCTGCGCATGTCGCCCTATAGCCCGGTTGATCCGCTGCCGGATGACATGCCGGTGGTGCACATCACCGAACGCGACTGGGAGCTGGGTAAGAACTATCCAACCGAATTCGCGATTCGGGCCGACGTGAAGGAAACCTTGCGCGCATTGCTGCCGGTGTTGCGGGCCATGCGATCACCGGAGCAGGCAGGCAAGGCTGAGCAGCGACTGAGTGAGATGAAATCGTGCAACTGGTCTTCACAGCGCGAGAAGGCGCGCCGGGAGGCGAGTGCGGCTGCATCGTCCCATCCGATCGATCCGCGCTTTTTGATGATGAGTCTGGTCGACGCGTTACCGGACAATGCCATCGTGGTCGAGGAAGCGCTGACATCTGCATCGGCGCTGATGAGCTTCCTGCCGATGCAGGATGCCAATAGCTTTTACGGTTTGGCAAGTGGCGGCCTGGGCTTTGGTGTGCCGGGCGCAATCGGTGTCAGTCTAGCGCAGCCCGGGCGTCCCGTAGTAGCGGCGATAGGCGACGGCAGTGCGATGTATGGCATACAGGCGCTGTGGACAGCAGCACACCTGAAGCTGCCGATCACCTATGTGATCATCAATAATCGCAGCTACCGGATTATCAAGGAACGCCTGCTGGCCTCCCGCAAATCCGATCGCTTCGTGGCGATGGACATGAAAGATCCGCCGATCGACTTCGTATCGGTGGCGAGGGGGCTGGGCCTTGCGGCGCGTTGCGTCACCGATCCGGCCGATCTCAACATCGCGCTACGGGAGGCGATTAGCAGCGGTGCGCCTAACCTGATTGAGGTCATCGTCGAAGACGGATTTGGGAACGTGAACGACAAAGCCTGACATCGTGTTGGTAAACGGGCGTAACACGATGATTTTTGTACTGATTCAAATCGCCAGAAATTAAATATTAGGAGACAAAATGAAAATTTCGATCAAAATACTTTCGCTGGCAATTGGGCTGGTGGCGTTGGGCTCTGCTCAGAGTGCATGGGCACAGAATCCAGCTTCCGACTATCCCAATAAACAAGTGAGCATCATCGTCGGCTTCCCGCCGGGAACGGCAACCGACAGTGTTGGGCGCGTTCTGGGTGAACGCCTTGCACAACGACTGGGAAAGCCTTTCATCATTGATAACAAACCAGGGCAGGGGGGCAGCATCGGTGCTGCTGCGGCGGCGAAAGCGGCTCCCGATGGCTACACGTTGCTCGCTACCGCAACCGCCCCGATGGCCACCAATCCCCATCTCTATAAAAACCTGTCTTACGACCCGTTGCGCGACTTTGCGCCTATCGGTTTGCATTCCTGGCTGCCCTTTGTGCTGGTGGTTAATTCCAATTCAAAGTTCAACACGCTCCAGGATTTCTTGGCGCACGCCAAAGCCCAACCTGGAACGATAAACTACGCGACGATTGGCAACGGCACCACCAGTCACCTGCTCATGACGATGCTGATGCAGAGTACTGGTGTGAAGCTGAACCACATTCCCTACAAGGGCAGTGCCCAGGCGCAGACCGACCTGATCGGCGGCCAGGTGGACATCACCTTTGACACCATGGTGTCCGTCATGCCCCATGTCAAGAGCGGAAGGCTCAGGGCGCTGGCTGTCAGCACATTGGGGCGCACGAAGTACGCACCGGAAATCCCGACCCTCCATGAGCTGGGCGTCACTGGTTTCGATGCCGGCGCATGGCTTGGCTTAGTGGCGCCCGCCGGCACGCCAAAGCCCATAGTCGACAAGCTCAACCGCGAACTGAATGCGATCCTTGATGAGCCGGAAACGCAAAAACGCTTGCTCGCAATGGGGGCGGAAATCCTGAAGAGCACCCCGGACGAATTCGCTGCGCATATCAAGAGCGAGCACGCGAAATGGGGCAAACTGGTGCGTGAAATGGGCGTGAAAATCGAGTAATGGGCAACACGTCGGACAAGTTTCGTCAAAAAATAGACGGAAAGATTGACATCTTGCAAAAAAATAACAAGCTGCACCGGTATCAAAATTGAATAAGCGAGTTGGGCCAGGACTGCGGCATCTCATTGGTTTCGGTCTGCATCGCCTGCATTGGCTTAAAGCAATCTTATCCAACCACTATTCTTAACAAGCTACAGAGCGACCGCGGGAAAACTGCGGCAAGCGTTCGCCATTGGAGACTTTATATGTCCATCCTGCCTGAGGCAGCCAAAAAATACATCGGGATTCAATCGGAGACCGAGATCGCTTGTGATTCGGTTGAGCGCGGCGCGGTTCGTCGCTACGCGCAAGCAATCATGGATGAAGATCCAATATTCAACGGAAGCTGCGCCAATAACGAGCGTTATGGCGGCGCGGTCGCGCCGCCGCTATACCCAACCCATCTTTCCCGCCGACCGTTCGGGGTGCCCGATCCAATCCAGGCAAACGCCCGCAACCCAGATTTTGACGGCATTGTCGCCGCCACCAGTACTGCGGGGCTGCCGGAAATCGAGCCGCTCAAAGGCTTTGCACTACTCAATGGCGGAACCGAGATTGAATTTTTCCGTTATGCCCGCCATGGCGAAACAGTGACGCTGAAGTCGCGCTACGCCGACATCGCGGAGAAGGAAACGAGCAAGGGGCCAATAATCCTCGTCATTATCGAAAGTGAATATCGCAATGGCGAGGGCGATTTGCTGATTCGTACCAAACGCACCCAAATTCGGAGGAAATAGGCTATGACGTTAGGAAATACTACGTATTACGAAGATGTGGCAGTCGGCATGGAAATCCCGACGCTTGAAAAAGGCCCGTTAACGAGTACACATTTGATGCGCTGGTCTGCGGCAATGGAAAACTGGCACAAGATACATTACGACAAAACGTTCGCGCAAGAGCATGACAAGCTACCCGGGTTGCTCATCAATGGATCGCTCAAGCAGCAATTCGTGATGCAGTTGCTGACCGACTGGGCCGGCTCGGGCGGTTGGGTTTGGAAAGTAAATTTCCAGTTTCGGGCCATGAACCTGGTGGATGAAACGCTTTCTATCTGGGCGCGTGTCAGCGCCAAGCAGGCCAGCCCTGATTACGGGTTAGTCGAGCTTGAGCTTGGCATAGTCAACGACGCAGGCAAGGAATCGACACCGGGGAAGGCAACAGTCGCACTGCCGTATCGGGACGGCGGCCCGGTTCCTTACCCATTTGTTCCGCCGAAATCGTGAAAACAACATCACACGCCTTTTAAACCGGGAGACTTCCATGTCAGATTTACCTAAAGCAGTTCGCATCAATGAAGAAGGGCCACGCGAGGGATTCCAGATCGAGAAAGGGCCGATCTCCACGGCTCAGAAGATCGCGCTGATTGATAGCCTGTCGAAGACTGGCTTGAAGCAGATTCAAACCGTGTCGTTCGTGCCTGCGAAAAATGTACCCGGCATGGCTGATGCGGATGATGTCGTGCGAGGTTTCACGCGCGCACCCGGGGTGTCCTACACGGGTTTATGGCTGAATGACAAGGGGCTGGAGCGTGCGATCGCGACTGGCAAGCTCGATATCAAGGGCACGCTTTTATTATGCGCCTCCGAAAATTTTCTGCAGCGCAACCAGAAACGCACCTTCAAGGAAAACCTTGAGGCGCAACACAGGATCGTCAAGATGTACCAGGAGTACAAGGTGCCTGTGGTGCGCGCCGGGCTGATGGCGGCGTTCGGCTGCAATTTTGAAGGCGATATTTCGATTCCGCGTGTGCTTGACATGCTGCAGAAAATGCTCGACATCGGCCAGCAGTACGAGCTCGATCTCCAGTTTATCTCGCTTGCCGACACCATGGCTTGGGCCACGCCGCTGTCGATCAAGCGAGTGGTCGGTGCGGTGCGTGGCAAGTTTCCGGAGTTGGCGATTTCGCTGCATTTGCACGACACGCGCGGCATGGGCATTGCCAACGCCTACGCCGGCCTGGAGATGGGCGTTGCGATCTATGACGCGGCGGTCGGCGGACTGGGTGGATGTCCATTCGCGGCGCATCGCGGCGCTGCAGGCAATGTATGCACCGAGGACCTGGTGTTCATGTGTCAGGAGATGGGGATTGAAACCGGCATCGACCTGGAAGCATTGCTGGAGTCGGCGCGCCTGGCGGAGGAGATAGTGGGACATCCGCTTCCCGGCACGCTCATGAAGGGTGGATCGCTGGCGAAGCTGCGCCAGAAAATCGCTGCCACCGCCTGATTAGGAGAATGCTTTGACGATCCCTCTGACCCTTGATCTCGGCAAATTTGTGTCCGGCTTACGCTACGAACAGATTCCGTCTGATGCACTGCCGGTGATTCATACCGGCTTCACCGATTGCATCGGCGTGATGATTGCAGGCCGCAACGAGCCTCCGCCAACGATATTGAAGTCGGTGCTGGCGACATCGCAGGGCGAGGCCACGCTGCTATTCGGCCACGACAGGGCTGCGGCCCCGGATGCCGCATGGATCAACGGCACGGCGGCGCATGTGCTGGATTTCGATGACGTGGCGCTGCGCGGGCACCCGAGCACCGCGCTGGTGCCGGCGATCTTGGCCGAGGCCGAAGCGCTTGGTGCCAGCGGGCGCCAGATGGTCACTGCCTACGCCGCCGGTTACGAGACGTGGGCCGAACTAGTGCGCCGCGATCCCGACCAGCATCACACCAAGGGCTGGCATCCAACCGGGATTTTTGGTGCGATTGCCGCGGCGGCGGCTTGCGCCTCGCTGCGCGGACTCGGCGCCGAACAAGCTGCCCATGCGATTGCGCTTGGGGCTTCGCAAAGCGCCGGTCTGATGGCGAATTTCGGTTCCATGACCAAAGCATTCCACGCCGGCCGTGCAGCGCACGCGGGGGTAGTGTCGGCGCGCCTGGCTGGCGCTGGATTCACCGCATCGCTGGACGCAATCGAGCATCCGCAGGGATTTCTGGGAGCGGTTTCACCAGCCGGCAGAATGGATCTCGAGTCGCCGCTGGAAGCGGGCTTGCAATGGAAAATTCCGCGCTCGAGACTGAGCGTGAAAAAATATCCGATGTGCTTCTGCGCCCATCGCGCACTTGATGGAATTCTAGATTTACTCAAGGCGACGCCGGTCGATCCAGCTCAGGTTCGGCGCGTCAATGTATCGATTAGCAGACGTAACACGGCGATCCTGCGCAATCATTCGCCGCAGACCGGGCTCGAAGCCAAATTCAGCATGGAATTCGCGATGGCTGCGGCGCTTATCGCAGGCCGCGCCACTCTGGTCGAGTTTAGTGATGAATTTGTGCGCCGCGCTGACGTGCAGCAGTTGATGCGGCGCGTGACGGTGGAGCCGGACGACCGCCTGGATCCAAATCCGAATGCCAACGGCTATGCGCTCTACGATCTGGTCACGATTGAAACCGAGGATGGGCAGACCTTCGCAAGCGAACAGATCAACCTGGTGCGCGGCGGCCCTGACCTGCCGCTCAGCCGGGAAGAACTGTGGACTAAGTTCGACGGATGTCTGCAGGCCGGCAGGCTAATGGTCCCGGGTCGGCCTTTGTTCGACGCATTGATGTCGCTTGATGACTGCCCTGATGCAAGAATATTGCCTACCCTCGCAACCTGATAATTTCATTTAACTTCCATATGGAGCCTGTCATGGATACCCCCGTCAATAACGATAACGCTTTCCAACTTCCGCCGGATGTAAGGGAGTTTTGCGATGTCGCCAAACGCATAGTGCGCGAGGAACTTCTTCCTCTGGAAGCGCAATTTCTGCCGCATCCCGGCCATGCTTACGGATTGAAGGAGACGATCAATTTAAAAGCGGTTTTCGGCCAGGAAGTGGTCGATCGTCTGGTTAAGATTTCCCGCGATACCGGACTCTGGTACATGATGGTGCCAGAAAAGCATGGCGGGCTGGGACTTTCGATCCTGGCGCAGGCGGCGATCCTCGAGCAATTCATGTACACCGCAGTGCCATTTCCTTTCGCTAACGTTCCCAACATTCTTTACGAATGCAAAGGCAGCCAGATCGAGCGCTACCTCAAGCCGGTGATCGAAGGCGAGAAAACCACCAGTTTCGGGCAAACCGAACCGAATGCGGGCTCGGACCCGGGCGGCATGATGCAGACCAAGGCCGTGAAAAAGGGCAACAAGTGGATTTTGAACGGCACCAAGATGTGGATTTCGATGGCCGCCGAGTGCGACATCATCATGGTGCAGGCGGTGACTGACCCCGACAAGCGACAACGGGGCGGCATCACGATGTTTCTGGTTGATCGCAATAATCCGGGTGTGCGCATCGAGATGGGCGGGATCAAGACTTGGCTTGGACCGAGGTCTGCGCAGTATGTGGTGCATTTCGATGATTGCGAGATTGACGAGGAAGATGTGCTCGGTGAGGTCGGTAGCGGTTTCAGCCTCGGGCAACGCTGGCTCACGATCCACGATCGTTTATTGCGTGGTCCCTATGCGCTCGGAAAAATGCAGCGCGCGCTGGATATGTCGGTTGAATGGGCCAAGCAGCGGGTTACCTTCGGCAAGCCGCTTTCGGAACGCCAGGCGATCCAGTGGAAGCTGGTGGATATGTACGTCGATATTAAGGCGCTGCGTTCGATGACTTATGAAATCGCTGCGCGTGCTGATGCAGGCGAGGATGTGCGGGCCGAAGCGGCATTGGTGAAGCTCACTTCGAGCGAATGGGGTGCGCGCTGCCTCAATGAAGCGATCCAGGTGCATGGCGCAATGGGCGAGTCGCTCGAGCTCCCGTTGACGCTGTTTTACCGCTATCTGCGCCATGCGCAAATCGGCGGAGGCACCAGCGAGATTCAGCGGATCCTGATCGCGCGTAAGTTGCTCAGGGGTTGAAGCAGATACCTCTATGAAGAAGATCGTATGCCATGAAAGCAAATGAACATGCGGGTGGCGCGCTCGAAGGGGTGCGCGTTCTCGATCTTAGCCACGGGATCGCCGGACCGTTCGCAGCCAGGCTGCTGGGGGATTTCGGCGCCGAAGTGATCAAGATCGAAAAGCCAGGAAGCGGCGACTTCGCGCGCTTCCTGGAACCATTGAAGCACGACGCGCCGGCGCCCGAGCAAAGTCTGCTGTTCCAATACCTTAACTGGAACAAGCGCAGCGTTGCGCTGGACCTGCGCACGCAACAGGCCGGCCCGGTGATGAAGAAGCTGCTCGAGAACAGTGACATCGTGATCGAGAGCTTCCGGCCGGGCACGCTGGAGCGCTGGGGCTTCGGCGTCGACCAGATGCTGGAATGGAATCCGCGCGTGGTGGTAACCTCGGTCACGAACTTCGGGCAGACCGGACCCTATGCAAACTACCGCGCCAGCGACCTGGTGCTGCAAGCGATGAGCGGCATCATGCAAATCAGTGGCCAGGCCGACCGCGAACCGCTCAAACATGGCCTGTCGCAATCGTTTTACTGCGCCGGGTTGAACGCAGCCTATGCTGCGCTGGCGGCTTATACCGCCGCCATGGTCGATGGCTTCGGTGAACATGTCGATCTATCGATCCATGAATGCCTCGCTTCCGAGCTGGTGCTCAATGAGTCCTACTATGCATTCCTGGGTGCCGTGCAGGGACGCCGCGCAGTAGTACAGGACCCTTTCATCGGAGAGCCGATCCCGACGCAGCGCGGATTCCTGGCGGTTCAGACCGGCGGCGGCGCGCCCTTCCAAAGTTACGCGGACCTGTTTGACAGGGAAGAATTCCGCGATCCGAAATATGCCAGCGCCACCCAGCGCGAGGCCAACGCGACGGAATTACGCGCGCTACTTGAGCAATGCCTGGCGAGCAGGGATGCGAAACAGGTATTCATGGATGGCGCTCAGCGTCGGCTGCTATTGGGCGTGGTACAGGATGCCGGGGATTTGCTCGCTTGCGAGCATCTTCACGCCCGTGATTTTTTCATCGATCTGGAGCATCCGGCGACCGGCACCTTCAGATTCCCGGGCGAACTGGTGAAGCTGTCCGCCACTCCGACGGCCGTGCGCAGGCGCGCCCCGTTGCTGGATGAGCACAGGTTCGACGTGTTGGTCACGGAGCTTGGGTTAACGGCGGCCGAGGTCGATGGCATTGCAACGGCTCCCGCAAATTCAGGAAAGTTTTGACGGATGCTCAATAGACCAACCTTACCTCTGGAAGGCATCCGCGTGTTGGATCTGTCGTATGTGTTCGCGGTCCCGTACATCGCCGCACTGATGAGCGATCTAGGCGCCGAGGTCATCAAGATTGAAGCGCCGCACCGCCTGGATCAGACCAGGGGCAGGGCTTTCGGTCCTTATCTTGACAACGATCCCGGCAAAGACCCGTGGAACCGTTCCGGGATTTTCC
Organism: Polaromonas sp.; assembly: GCA_038902915.1. Classification (GTDB taxonomy): domain Bacteria; phylum Pseudomonadota; class Gammaproteobacteria; order Burkholderiales; family Burkholderiaceae_C; genus Polaromonas. The sequence goes on along the minus strand of JBCKNC010000050.1, from coordinate 4,383 downwards.
AGGTACTGAACCGGGGGAAACAGTCGCTGGTGCTGGACCTGGGGAAACCGGAAGGCAAGGATGTGTTCCGACAGCTGGTGGAAAAGAGTGATGTCGTGCTGGAGAACTTCACGCCGCGCGTGATGCGCAAGTGGGGCTTCCAGTACGAAGAGTTGAAAAAGCTGAAGCCATCGCTGATCATGCTTTCCAACACTGGTTACGGTTCCACAGGGCCGTGGTCCGCGTTTCTGAGTCAGGGAACAACCCTGGAAGCGACGATGGGTATCACGCATTACACCGGTTACCGAGGTGACAAGCCATGGAAGGTCGGGCAGTCATATCCGGATTTCCTGGCTTGTTGGACCGGCCTTAACGCGCTGTTCGCCGCGTTGGTGCACCGGAAAAAAACTGGTGAGGGCCAATGGATCGACCTTGGGATGTACCAGGTCGGCGCCGCGCTGGTCGCGGAACCGATGCTGCAAAAGCAGTTGGGCGGCTTCGCGCAGGAACGGATCGGCAACGAACACCCCGAGCATGTACCGAGCAACCTGTACCGCGCGCGAGGCGAGGATAACTGGGTGGCGATCTCGGTGGTGAAGGATGAAGAATGGGCACGGCTGGCGCATCTTATGGATCAGCCGAACTTGGCTGATGACGAGCGCTTCCGCCGCGCATCCGGGCGGCGCCGACACCGCGAACAGGTCAATGCGCTGGTGGCCGGATGGCTGCGCGATCGCGATGCTACCGAGTTGACCGGTTTGCTCCAGTCCCATGGCATTGCGTGCGGCCCGGTGTTCAACAGCAGGGACTTGCTGCTGAACGAACACCTTCGCCATCGCGAATTTTATGAATGCGTGGACCATAAGCCACCGATCGGACCGCGCCCGATCATTGCACGCCCTTACCGGTTGCGGTTTCGCGATGCCCGCATCAAAAAGTGCGCGCCCGCCTTTGGCGAAGACAATCGTCGTCTGCTTTCCGGCTTGCTCGGGATGGACATGGAGAAAATCGAGCGCCTGTACGCAGAGCAGGTTGTGTGTGACCTTCCAACCAACCCGGGCCAGGCCGGCTCGATGAACCTCAAGGAAGCGCAGCGGCTGGGCACCATTGCCGCAGTGGATATGGATTACCGGTCCAAGTTGGGCCTAGTTGCGGATGATGCCAGCCAGGAGCCGAAAGAGTTCCACACAAGCGCGGGAAAGACCACCGACAGGTAGTGAAGCAAGCCCTGACAGATGTTCACCACCTTTTCGCGTTTCTTGGTTATCATGACAGCCAACACTAGTGTGGTGTTGCACGCTATCTGGACCATAAAAACGCGTCTTTTGCGCCATGGCAGCGTTGCAAATCCGCGCCATAGCTACGGCTATGGCTGTGGTTTGCGCCTTGCCCTGACCCAAAATCCATCGTTTTTATTTGGTCCATCAAGCATGCAACACCACACTAGGATGGAGCGCCAGCCGGGTAGCATCGGTTGCAGCTTCGTAACAGAGAATATCAGTGCAATTTCGCCGCTGTGATTCAAGGAGGAGTTTTCGTGAGTAGATTATCTTTTGTCGTTTTGCGCCTGCTGGCCTTGGGCACGCTGATGACAGTTGCCGGCCCCATCTACGCCCAGCAGGACTTCCCGAACAAGCCGATCCGCTTCATCGTACCCTTCCCGTCAGGCGGCAGCACCAGCTTTTTGGCCCGTCTGATCGGACTGAAACTGACCGAGAGCTGGGGCCAGCCGGTGATCATCGATAACCGCGGCGGCGGCGACACGATCATCGGCACTGAGGTGCTAGTCAAATCGCCGCCCGATGGCTACACCATTTTACTGGTGACCTCCAGCACAGCTACACTGCCGAGTCTGCATGCCACACTTCCTTTTGACACGCTGAAGGACCTCGCACCGGTAGCGACCATTTCGATCACCCCGCAAGTTCTGGTGATCCATCCTTCGGTTCCGGCCAAGAATCTGCAGGAGTTCATCGCGCTGGCGAAATCCAAGCCCGGGGGGCTCAATTACGCGACCTCGACCTCCGGCGGACCGACACGTCTGGGGCCTGTACTTTTTGAAATATTGACGGGAACCAAATTGCAGCACATCCCCTACAAAGGCGCAGGGCCGGCCCTCCACGACCTGCTCGGCGGCCAGGTGCAGTTGTTCTTTCCCGTTCCCATCAATGCCATCCAGCACATCAAGAGCGACAAGCTCAGAGCCCTTGCGATCACCGGTGCGAGCCGCTTGACGAGCCTGCCCCAGGTGCCCACCTTTGCCGAGGCCGGACTGCCACAGTTCGACATGGAAACCTGGTATGGGATAGTCGCTCCGGGCGGCACGCCGAAGGCCATCATCGACAAGATCTCAGCCGAGGTTGGCAAAATTTTGGCCATGCCCGACGTCAAAGAAAAGCTGGAGGAACAGGGGATGCGGCCATTAATTTCCACGGCTGACCAGTTCAGCGCACTGTTCAAGACGGAACTGGTCAGACTCGGCCAGATTATCAAAGCTGGCAATGTAAAGATGGAGTAAGAAACGGATTCATTTCCTTACCGCTTGAACCGGCTCCTATTTTTCTGGAGAAGCGCGGGAAGAGTTCGGCAGTTCATCCCCTGGTTTTTGGTGAGGCGATGCCCTGAATGACAACTTTTTCCATGTGTGCTAAGTGTTTGATGTTTGATGTTTGATCAAAGCAGGATAGATGGTGTTTTTCTTATGATGGCTCACGGATTTCAGGAAATTGAATACTTCTTCGCACGCATTGTTGTCAGTTTTTGCCGCAAACGGAATTGACCGCATTTTTCAAGTGCCCGGTGAAAGCTATATTGGGCTCCTCGATGCGCTGGGCGATTTTCCGGAAATCGACGTCGTCACCTGCCGCCATGAGTCGGGTGCGGGTTTCATGGCCTGTGCAGACGGCCGCCTGACAGGGCGTCCCGGCGTCGTGATGGTAAGCCGCGGGCCGGGTGCATCCAATGCATCAATCGCGGTTCATACCGCGCAGCAGGATGCGATTCCGCTGATTCTCATCATTGGACAAATTCCGAAAAAAGACCTGCGTCGGGAAGCCTTCCAGGAAATTGATTACCAGAAGATGTTCGGATCAATCGCCAAATGGGTGGTCGAAGCGACCGATCCTTCGCAATTGGGCGAGATCGCTTTCAAGGCGATTCGCATGGCGACTTCGGGCGCACCGGGCCCGGTTGTCATTGTCCTCCCCGAGGACATTCAACAGCAGCAGACCCCTCAGCAACGCTGGATTGCGCGTGCCAACGCGCCAACCACCGCGGCGCCCGCTACCCTGGAACAATTGAGGGGTTTGCTCGCGCATGCCGAACGCCCTCTGATCGTGGCTGGCGGCGTTTTTGATAAACCGGGCGGACGCGAGGCGCTGCTTGCCTTTGCCGAAGCGTGGAATATTCCGGTTGCCGTATCGTTCCGCCGGCATGACGTGTTCCCCAATCGCCACCCATTGTTCGTAGGTGATCTAGGGCTGTCGAATCCGGAAAAACAAATGTCCGTGTTCCATTCGAGCGACTTGATCCTCGCGCTCGGCACACGGCTGGATGACATCACAAGCCAGGGTTATACCTTTCCGCGCCTGCCGCAGCCGCAACAAACCCTCATCCACTGCTATCCGGATGATCACATCGTCGGATTGCATTTCGCACCGCATTTCGGCTTAGTGTGTGATCCGGTTACGCTGGCGGCAGACTTGACGCCGCGCGAGCGGCCATCGATTTCAGAGACGCGCCGGGACTGGAGCCGACAACTGCGCAGCATCTACGAACAGATCGCCGCATGGCCGACACGAACCGCCGACGACGGTGTGACCTTCGCGCAGGTGGTCCGTTCACTTGCCAATCAAGCGTCGAAAAATATGATGCTCTGCCTCGATGCGGGCACTTTTGCGGCGCCGGTATATAGGCATTTCCCATTTACCTATCCGCAGCGCCTGATGGCGCCCTTGTCTGGTGCCATGGGCTACGGAACGCCAGCCGCGGTGGCAACGCAACTGCGTCATCCGGACGCCAAGGTGGTCTGTATGGTCGGCGATGGTGGCTTCATGATGACCGGCAATGAAATGGTTGCGGCGGTTGAGCGCAAGCTGCCCATCCTGTTCATTCTTTCGAATAACAACTGCTATGCGTCGATTCGCATCCATCAGGAGATCAACTACCCGGGTCGCCACGTTGGCACCACGCTCTTCAATCCGGATTTCATTCGTATTGCAGAAGGCTTCGGCATACCAAGCGAAGCGGTCACGCAAGAGGGCCAGATCGATGCAGCAATCGCACGCGGTCTTGCCGCGAAGGGGCCGTACTTTATCGAGGTGAAAACCAGTTTCAAGGTAACGCTTCCGCTGCGCGGAGACTAATAACCCGCACACTAGTGTCCGGTTAAAAGTCGAACAAAAT
>JBCKNC010000049.1:0-18972 GCA_038902915.1 Polaromonas sp. | reverse complement strand
GCGCTGCAATTGCAGCAAGCAGCGCTTTATGAAGCTGCGATTTACGCGCTGGCGATGTTCGCTGCGGCTACTGGATTGGTGTTGTTGCTGGTCTTGCGTCCAAAGCGTTTCAGCTCGGTTTTGTTTGGCGTTTTTGCGTTTCTACTCTGTGCCGTACTGACCTTTGGCCTCACGGGTTTTCGGGCCGGGGCTTTTCAAAAAACCGCGATTGCCCCAGCGCTCGAAGGCAAAGACATCCTGGTTGTTGGCCAGGTCGCAGCGATGCCGCAGTTTGGTGAAGACAGCCTGCGGTTTCGCTTCGATGTCGAGTCGGCCCGCCTGAACGGTCAAAGCGTAACCTTGCCGCCGAAAATATACCTCAGCTGGTACTCTGGTTTTTGGGGCCGCCCGGCTAAAGCTGTAGCGCTTCAAATGCAGGACAACGACAGCCTAGAGCCACCCGAGTTTTCAAACCAGTTGCAGCGCCAGCCGCAAGCCCTGCGTGCAGGTGAGCGCTGGCAGATGAGCGTCAAGCTCAAGGCACCGCACGGCAACAGCAATCCGCACGGGTTTGACTACGAGTTGTGGCTGTGGGAGCAGGGCATTCAGGCGACCGGCTATGTGCGTACCAGTGCAAAAGATGCGCCGCCGAAAAGGCTTTCAACCAGTTGGTCGCACCCGGTCGAGCGCGCACGGCAATCGGTACGCGAAGCGATTTTTGCGCAGGTTGATAACCGCCAACTGGCTGGTGTGCTGGCGGCACTCGTTGTCGGCGATCAAAACGCGATTGATCGAGCTGACTGGGATGTTTTTAGAAGCACCGGGGTGGCGCACTTGATGAGTATTTCAGGGCTGCACATCACCATGTTTGCCTGGCTTGCATCGCTGGTCATTGGCTGGCTGTGGCGGCGCTCGGCAGGCTACACGCCCAGGCTGTGTTTGTGGCTGCCCGCCAGCAGTGCCGGGGCTTTGGGTGGCCTGCTGCTGGCCGCGCTGTATGCGCTGTTCTCGGGTTGGGGCGTGCCCGCACAGCGCACCATCTGGATGTTGGCAAGCGTGGTGTTGTTGCGTCAAAACGGCAAGCAGTGGCCCTGGCCGGTGGTGTGGCTTTTGGCGATGGCGGTTGTGGTGTTGCTTGACCCTTGGGCTTTGATGCAGGCTGGGTTTTGGCTTTCTTTTGTGGCTGTTGGTATTTTATTTGCTACAGATTCAGGAGCTGGTTACGCCGGTAAACACGGCGTTTCAGCCATTTTTGAAGGTCAAAAAGAGCCTGAGAATAGATTTTTGAAGCGGTTTTTTCCAAATCACGTTGCCACTACGCTACTCGCGGTGGTTGGGCGGATTTTGACCAGTCTTGCCAGCGTCGTGCGTCAGCAATGGGTCGTCACGCTGACCCTTACGCCGCTGTCGCTGCTGCTGTTCAACCAGGCCTCATTGGTCGGTCTGCTGGCCAATGCGCTGGCGATTCCGTGGGTCACGCTACTGGTCACGCCGCTGGCCATGCTGGGTGTGCTGTGGCCTGCGCTGTGGGACGCTGCTGCAATAGCCGTCAAACTGCTGACGATTTTTTTGCAATGGCTCTCTAGCTGGCCACTGGCATCCATCAGCGTGGCAGCTGCGCCTTTGTGGTGTGCTGTTGCTGGTGTGGCGGGCGGCGGCCTGCTGGCGCTGCGTTTGCCCCTGCATTGGCGCGCGCTGGGTTTGCCGCTGCTGCTGCCGGTGTTGTTGTGGCAGCCTTTGCGGCCTGCAGCAGGCCAGTTTGAACTGATAGCTGCCGACATCGGCCAGGGCAATGCGGTGATTGTGCGCACGGCAAGCCATAGCCTGGTGTATGACGCTGGCCCGCGCTTTTCGCGCGAAAGCGATGCCGGAAACCGTGTGCTGGTGCCGTTGCTGCGCGCGCTGGGTGAGCGGGTTGATGTGCTGATGCTCAGTCACCGTGACATTGACCACATTGGCGGCGCGCCCGCCGTGCTGGCCATGCAGCCGCAGGCGCAACTGGTCAGTTCAATTGAAGACGGGCATGAGCTGCAAGCCGTGCGCAAATCAACCCGCTGTATCGCAGGTAGCAAATGGCGCTGGGACGCGGTTGATTTTGAGGTGCTGCATCCGTTGGCCAGCGACTACGACACACCACGTAAGTCCAACGCCATGAGTTGCGTGCTGCGCATCTCGAACGGCAAGAGCACGGCGTTGCTGGTCGGCGACCTGGAGGCGCCGCAAGAACTGCGGCTGGCCAGCAATCCAGAGCTTGCCGAAAAGATCAGGGCTGACTTTCTGCTGGTACCGCACCATGGCAGCAAAACATCGTCGAGCGCTGTTTTTCTGGATGCCGTCAAACCGCAGATTGCGGTGGCCCAGGCAGGCTATCGAAACCGCTTTGGACACCCGGCCGAGTCGGTGCTGGAGCGCTACCGTGAGCGCGGCATCCAGGTCGTCAAATCCCCGGTATGCGGGGCCGCAAGCTGGCGCAGTGATAGTCCCGGCGAGGTGCTTTGCCAGCGCACCGAGGGTTTGCGGTATTGGCACCATCTGCCGCAGGAGATGCCGCAAAAGGTGCCCTGAAAATCAGTTGCAGCCACCTGAAAAATCACCAACACACAGCGCAACGTGAAAGACTTTGAGCTTTGCGGGGTGCGGGTGTTTGATCCGTTTTGATCTCGGTGGCTTATTGCCCCTGACCAGCCAACCACTCCAGCGGCGTATAAACCCCCAAGCCACAACCCACAAAGTCTTTCGCGTTGCGCGTGATGATCGCACTTACGCCGCAGGCCCGGGCTGCCTCGGCCAGTACTGCGTCTTCAAAGTCTTTGAGATTTGATGTGGCTGCCGCTACCAACACTGCGCGATTGACGGGTGCAACGTCGAACAGGTTAAGTAAGCGCTGAATGTGTTGTCGGCTCTTGGTAGTGCCTAAGACGCTGGACACCAGATAGTCGAGCGTTGTGACGGTGGTAGCCCCTAAAAGGCCGCGAAGCTGACCGTCTTCGACTTGCAGGAAACAGGTATTCGACGCAGCGGAAAATGGTTTGCGAGCCAGCAAAACATCCAGTACCACATTGGTGTCAAACAGTACGCTCATAAATTGCACGCTTATTGGTGCTTACGCGCTAGATGCTCACGGTAGGCCGTCTCGTCAGTGTTTTGTTTGGCAATTTTTGCGCCGCTGAGTAAGCCGTAAAAACTGCTTTTACGGTGTTTGTCGGCGTGCCCTTTTCCGGAGGGTGCGGCGTCAACCGCAGGGGTATCAAGACGCTTGAAATACGCTGCAACCAGCTCAGACACAGAGCGACCCTCGCGTGCCGCGTACTTTTTAGCGCCGTTGATAAGGCCTTCATCCAGCCGTAGGGTCAGTTTGGTGCTCATGGTGTGGTTCTCGTATGGCGTACATTAATTAAAATATTGTACGGCACTGGTCTGTCAGGCAGCTATCTTACCCGTGCAGCCACTTCCCGCCCCAGCTCAATCACGGCCATGGCGTAATAGCTGCTCCAGTTGTAGCGTGTAATGGCATAAAAGTTATCGGTACCGGCCACATACTGCGGCGCATCAGGGCCGTTGAACAATTCGATCAATGCAAGCTGACCGGTGTGCTGTAGCGCGGCGCCTTCAAGCACTGCGCCCTTCGCGGTAAAACTCGCAACGCTAAACGTGGGCAAGATGTCTGGTGCCGTCAAGGCGTCCATGTCCAGGCGGCTGTTGTCAAAGCTCACCGGGTAATGGGTGGGCATACCGGGTTGCCAGTTGAAGACTTTCAAGTAGTTGGCGACGGAGCCGATCACGTCTGCCGGGCTGTCCCATAAATCGACCTTGCCATCGCCATCAAAATCAATCGCGTATTTGGCCCGGCTGGATGGCATGAACTGGGGCATGCCCATGGCACCGGCGTAGCTGCCTTTGGCTGTAAAAGGATCAGCGCCCCGGCGGCTTTGCAGGGTCAGAAACTGCTCGATTTCATCCTTGAAAAACTCGCTGCGCTCTTTGGCGCGCGGGTGGTTGGAGGGGAAGTCAAAAGCCAGCGTGGTGATGGCATCCATGACGCGAAAATTGCCGGTGTTTCGGCCATAAATGGTTTCAACGCCTATGACGCCGACGATGATTTCTGGCGGTACGCCGTATTCTTTTTCTGCGCGCTCAAGCGTGCTTTGGTTGTCACGCCAGAACTTCACACCTGCCGCAATGCGGATCGGGTCAATGAAGCGGCTGCGGTAGACGCGCCAGTTTTTAACGAAGGATTTGGCTGCTGGTTGCATCAGCCGTGCAACGGTTGCGTTGTAACGTGCCTGGCCGATGGCGTTGCGCACCCAGGCCGGATCGAGATCGCGCCTTGCTGCCACGTCGTCTGCAAATTGCATGGCTTCTACCCGCGTGGCGTAAAGCGGGCCTTGGGCTGACGTGGGCTTTGCAGCTACAGTTTTTTTAACCGGTTTTGCAGTGCCGGGTGACGCGAGAATGAGCGGCAATACCATGAGCACCAGCGCAAACCTGACATTGCGAAAAAACGATTGTGACATTGCGTCTGGTAAGGTTTTAAGGGGCATGCCATGGATTTTAAGCAGGCCACGCTAGAGCGCTGAATTGGCGTTTGAGCCTGCTGAGGTGCTGCGTTTGAGCCTGCCTATAATTCGCATCCGTTGCATCCGTTGTATCCCTTGCATAGCGTTGCAGTTCCAGTTGTATCAGCCAGTCATGTATCTCAGTTAACCGGTTGCCGGGTTCAGCCGGGTATTTCAACTGTATTTCCCCAGCCAGTTGGCGAGGTGATGTGGCGGGCGTGCTTTCAATGCCTGCCTTGGTCAAGCGCTTGCGTGCACGCGCCAATAAACGCAGCCATGGGTCGTGTTGGGTTCTGTCCCAGAGCGTCCAGGCTGCACCTATAAGGCTCGCCAGTACGACGATACCGATGAGTACATAGCTTAGATCTTGCCAACTGGGAGATTCGAAGCCGATGTTCTTGAGCAGGTCGAGTTGCTTGCCCTGGGTGTAATTGAGCACGCGCTGGTTCCAGGCGTTGTTGACGGCTTCCCAGGTTGCGCGTATTTGTGCAGTGAAGGCAGGGCTCAGATTAATCAGGGTTTGGGCTAGGACCCCTTGGGGCGCGGCCAAGCGCTGGAAAGCCCCAATACGCCCAGGTGCTACGGCTGATGTGGGGTCTATACGCACCCAGCCACGGCCTTCATGCCAAACTTCTGTCCAGGCATGGGCATCGCTTTGCCGCACCACCCAAAAGCCGCCTACCGAGTTGAACTCACCACCTTGGTAGCCCGTGACGATGCGCGCAGGCACATCGAGCGCACGCATCAGTATCACAAAGCTTGAGGCGATGTGTTCGCAAAAACCTGCTTTGCGATCAAACCAGAACTCGTCCGCCGTGTTCTGACCAAACACACCTGGCTCCAGCGTGTAGGTATAGCCGCCGCTGCGCAGCCGCTCCATCACCACCTGTGCCAGCTCTGCGCTGCCAGCCTTCGCATAGCGCGGGTCGCGGCGTATCTGGGCGGCCAATGCCAGCGTGCGTGGATTAAAGCCGGGGGGCAGCTCGACAAATTCACGTAGCCCCGGCACGGCTTGGAGCGGGCCATGGCGGAAGATCGGGTAGCTTTGCGCCTTGTAGCGAACCAGGTCTGTGATGGGGCGATTGACCTGCCACTGAAGGTCGTTTTGCATGACGGACTCAAAGCCCGGTAAAGAAGGACTTTGGCCAGCCGCCTCCAGCACAAAAAGCCAGGGCCGATGGGTCGGCTCGAGCGTGACTTCGTAAGCTATCGGAGCACCCGAAAGCATCAGGTTTGACGGCAATCCGTAACGCGATGAAAACCTGGCCGTTGGTGGCCGCCATTGCTGCCCATCAAAGTCGGACAGTACCGGGCCGCGAAAGTACAGGTCTTGCTGGGCCGGTACCGGCCCTTCAAACTTGATGCGCATCGCCACGCTGTCATCGAGCGCAAGTTTGGAGATGCTGCCGACCTGCATACTGGAGCTAAGGCCGCTGCGGCCCGTCATCGCGTCACTGGGTACGCCCCACAGGGGAGCCAGCCGAGGGAACAGTAAAAACAATACCAGCATGATGGGCGCGCCGAACAGGGCCATCCAGCCTGCGGTTTTTGCCGCTTCCATCAGTGGTGGTTTGCCCACCGGCATGTGGGCATTGACCAGCAGCGTCAACAAACCCAGCAGGCCGAGCACCATGCTGAAGGCTGTCAAGAGCGACTGCGAATAAAAGAAGTTGCTCAACATGCAAAAAAAGCCGAGAAAAAACACCACGAATGCATCGCGCTTTGCGCGCAGCTCCAGCGTTTTGAGCGTGAGCAGCAGCACCAGCAGGGTCACACCGGCATCCCGGCCCAGCAGCGTTTTGTGCGTCAACAGCGTGCCGCCAATCGCCAGCGCCAAAAGCCCCAGCAGCCACCAGCGGCCCGGCAGTGGTTTGCCTTGCAACGCAAGCGCGCCGCGCCACACCAAAACTGTACCCGCAAGCAGGTTGCACCAGACCGGTATGTTGGTGGTCTGTGGCAACAAAACCCAGGCAATCACCAGCAGCAGGAAAAGTGTGTCGCGGCTATCGCGCGGCAAACCTTTTATCGTGATCAGCAATGGTTTCAGCATAGCGCCAAGGCCTCTAGGCAGCGCCGCTTGTGTGCTTCGCCAGTGGCAGGCTTGATCTCAAGCGCTCTCAAGCGCAGTCCGTAGTCGAGGCCCAGCTTGTCAGCCTGCAAGACCCAGGCGCAAAGCCGTGACAGCTTGTGTTCGGTGTTCAGCGAGCCTGCCTGTACGAAGTCAAGCCATAGCTCATGGCGCTGTGCCTGCTGGGTGTCGCGCACGATCAGGCCGCCACTTTCAGTGTCTGATTGCTCGTCAGCCTTCGCTGCCTTTTTCCAGACCACAAGCTTCAAGGGGTCGCCGCGCCGGTAGCCGCGCACGCCGTCAAATTCGCCAGTGCTTTGGGTTTGTGCTGTGGCCGCAACGCCGCCAGAACGCGGCTCGCCGGGCGGCAAAGGCGGCGGCATGGCTTCTGGCAGCGGGTAGACCAGCATTTGCGCCGCAGGCCGCCAGACCGTCCAGACGCGAAAGGTACCCAGCGGAAAGCGCGTTTCGGCCGTCAGCGTGGGCAGGCGGTGCAGGCCGCGTTGGCGCGGCGTAAAGGCCACTTGCACGGTGCTGCTGCTTTGCGCCGCAACATCTGTCCAGGCCCAATGCGTTTGCTGGTCTTGTGAATTGAGAACACTCAGGCCGATAGCGTAGCGGGTAGAGCGCCGATCGTTGGTGATTTTTACATCGATAGTGGCTGCAGCGCCCGCATAATGCGCGTGGGGTGCTATTAAATGAAAGCTAAGTCCGCGCAGCGTGCCGTGGCACACATGCATACCGACCAGCGCGCTGCCAGCCAGCAAAAAAGTCAGCAGATAGCCCAGGTTGAGCTGGTAGTTGATAGAGGCGACCAGCAGGGTCAGCAAGGTAAGGCCCAGCATGAGGCCGGGGCGGGTGGGCAGGATGTAGACGCTGCGTTGGGTCAGGGTAATGTGATCGCTAAGAGGCAGACGACTCTCAAACCATTTCTGGAAGTGCCTCCTCAAAAAAGACGGTTTCATGGCAGTGGCACAGCATCCAGCATGGCCCGCACTTGCTCGCGCGCACCACGGCCTGCGTCGCTGACGGGTATCAGGCGATGCGCAGCGGTCTGCGGCAGCACGGCTGCAATGTCATCGGGTGCTACATAGTTGCGCCCATTCAGAAAAGCCTGCGCCCGGGCCGCGCGCATGACGGCAATGCCTGCCCTGGGACTCAGGCCCTGCAAAAACCAGCGCCCCGAGCGGGTGGCGGCGATCAGGTCTTGCAGATAATTAAGCAGCGGCTCCGCAGCATGTACCTGGCTGACCTGTTGTTGCAACTCCAGCAGCTCATGCGCAGACAGCACGGCCTTGAGGTTTTCAACCATGTCGCGGCGGTCACTGCCCTTGAGCAACTCGCGTTCTGCTGCGCGGTCGGGGTAGCCGAGTGAGATGCGCATGTGAAAGCGGTCCATCTGTGATTCGGGCAGGGCGTAGGTGCCCAACTGGTCGTGCGGGTTTTGCGTGGCGATGACGAAAAACGGCACTGGCAACGGGCGGGTTGCACCTTCAACGGTGACCTGCTTTTCTTCCATCGCCTCCAGCAACGCGCTTTGGGTCTTGGGGCTGGCGCGGTTGATCTCGTCGGCCAGCAGCACCTGGGCAAATATCGGGCCGGGGTGAAAAACAAAACTTTCTTTTTGCCGCTCGTAAATCGACACGCCTGACAAATCACTGGGCATCAGGTCAGCCGTGAACTGCACACGTGAGAAGTGCAGGCCAAAAGAGCGCGACAGCGCGTGGGCCAGTGTGGTTTTACCGACACCCGGCACGTCTTCAATCAGCAAATGCCCGCCGGCCAGAAGGCAGGCCACGCAGTCCTGCACCTGTGCGGGCTTGCCCACAATGACCGTGTTAAGCTGATCTAAAAGTGCCTGAAGTTTTTCTTTGACCTGCATTTAATTTTTTTCGTACTTGTTTTGTAACTACTCAGGTCCCTGTAGGGTGGGCACCGCCCACGTAATCCCCGACTTGGTCCGATTCATGAAGCCAGCGTGGGCAGTGCCCACCCTACGAATCAGCAAGACCTGAGTAGTTACCTTGTTTTTCACTACGGTTTTTGCTTCTGACAGCTACGTTAACCGAAATTACCCGAAAAGTTTCACGACATGAACGCGACTGGTTATTTCACCCCTATGTCAAGCTTCCCGTTCGGCTCCAGCTCGCGTGTGCCGTCCAGGGTTGATACCCTGGACGAATGGCTTGCCGCGCTGCTTCAGCCAGCATCATTGACCGAGCTGGCGGCATTGATTGGCTGCGGGCTGCTGGCCTGGTTACTAACCCGCCTGCTCCAGCGCGTGATGCAGGGGCATGAGAGGAACGGGCATGGCAGGCAGGGTCACGAAGCGGGCGACTCGTCCATCCTGTTTGGCAAGCGCATCGTTGATGGCGTGCTGTTTCCGCTGCTGTTGCTGCTGTTGGCCTATTTGAGCAAAGGCTGGTTGGCCCAAGTGCTGCCACTGGCCATTTACAAGGTGGCGCTGCCGGCGCTGCTGGCTCTGGCGCTGATTCGTCTCAGCGTCAAGGTGCTACAGGCGGCATTTAAAAATGCGCCGTGGGTGCGGGCGCTGGAGCGAACGTTCTCATGGCTTGCCTGGCTGGCCATGGTGCTCTGGGTCAGTGGTTTGCTGCCAGTTCTGCTTGAGGAGCTGGATGGCATCAAGTGGAAAGTCGGGCATTCGAGCCTGTCGCTGCGCACCCTGCTGGAAGGCGCGCTGACGGCTGGCGTGGTGCTTTTGATCACACTGTGGATTTCATCATCCATCGAGTCGCGGCTGCTGCGTTCGGCCACCGGCAGCGAGCTGTCGCTGCGCAAGGCGCTGAGCAATGCGGTGCGTGCGGTGCTGCTGTTTGTCGGCCTGCTGCTGGCGCTGTCGTCGGTGGGCATTGATCTGACGGCGCTGTCGGTACTGGGTGGTGCGATTGGTGTGGGTATCGGCTTTGGCCTGCAAAAACTCGCTGCCAGTTATGTCAGCGGCTTTGTCATGCTGGCCGAGCGCAACGTGCGCATTGGCGACAACATCCGCATAGACAACTTTGAAGGCCGCATCACTGACATCAATGCGCGCTACACCGTGGTGCGCGCGCTGTCGGGGCGCGAGTCCATCGTGCCCAACGAGATGTTCATCAGCACCCGGATTGAAAATCTGTCGCTGTCCGATTTGCAGGTGCTGCAGATCACGGTGGTCTCGGTGGGCTACAACAGCGATGTTGAGCTGGTGATGCGCCTGCTGACGGATGCCGCCCTGGCGCAAGACCGTGTGCTGCGCGAGCCGGTGCCGAGTGCCCATCTGACCAATTTCGGCGCTGACGGGCTTGAATTCACCCTCAATTACTGGATGACAGACCCTGAAAATGGCCAACAAAACCTGCGCTCGTGCATCAATCTCGACATCTTGAAAGCGCTGCGTGCGAATGGGGTGGAGATTTCGTTTCCGCAGCGGGTGCTGCATGCAGGGTTATTGGGGTCAGACGCCAATTTCAGGGAGTTTTTGGGGTCAGAGCTCAAATTCGCCGAGCCTACGGCTCGCCCGGAGGGCGCGGTGCGAGGCACCGCAGCGAAATTGGTGTCTGACCCCAATAACTCCACCCCGAAGGGCGTGCCAAGGGCACGATGAATTTGGACTCTGACCCCAAAAACCCTGGCTGACCCCAGCATAGAATCAATAAACTCTGGAGCTGCGCAATGAAGGTTCTTGTCCCCGTCAAACGTGTAGTCGACTTCAACGTCAAAGTCCGGGTCAAATCCGATGGCACTGGCGTTGATATCGCCAACGTCAAAATGAGCATGAACCCGTTTGACGAGATCGCGATTGAAGAAGCCATGCGCCTGAAAGAAAAGGGCGTTGCGGTCGAAGTCATCGCTGTCAGCTGTGGCGTGCTGCAGTGCCAGGAAACCCTGCGCACCGCCATGGCCATTGGTGCTGACCGCGCCATTCTGGTTGAAACCACCGAAGAGCTACAACCACTGGCCGTTGCCAAGCTGCTCAAGGCATTGGTCGAAAAAGAGCAGCCCCAGCTCGTCATCCTCGGCAAGCAGGCGATTGATGATGACTGTAACCAGACCGGCCAAATGCTGGCCGCACTGCTGGGCTGGCCACAGGCTACGTTTGCTTCGAAAGTCGAAGTGGAAGGTGACAAAGTCAAGGTCACTCGCGAGGTTGATGGCGGTCTTGAGATACTGTCGCTCAGCCTGCCAGCCATCATCACGACTGACCTGCGCCTTAATGAGCCGCGCTACGTCACGCTGCCCAACATCATGAAGGCCAAGAAAAAGCAGATGGACAACTTCAAGCCGGAAGACCTCGGTGTTGATGTCAAGCCGCGCATCAAGACGCTCAAGGTCAGCGAGCCGCCCAAGCGCAGCGCCGGTATCAAGGTCGCCAACGTTGCCGAGCTGGTTGACAAGCTCAAGAATGAAGCAAAGGTAATTTAATCAAGGAAATTTATGACTTCACTCGTCATTGCAGAACACAACAACGCCAGCATCAAGCCCGCAACACTGAACACCGTCACCGCAGCCATCCAGTGTGGTGGTGAGGTTCATGTGCTGGTAGCAGGCAAGGGCGCAGAAGGCGCAGCCAAAGCCGCCGCGCAAATTGCCGGCGTTGCCAAAATCATCCACGTCGAAGGCGATCATTTCGCCCACGGCCTGGCCGAGAACATGGCCGCCCAGGTGCTGGCCATTGCACCAAGCTATTCGCACATCCTGTTTCCTGCCACCGCATCAGGCAAGAACATCGCCCCGCGCGTTGCTGCGCTGCTGGATGTGGGCCAGATTTCTGACGTGACCAAGGTCGATTCTGCTGACACCTTTGAGCGCCCGATCTATGCCGGCAGTGCCATCTTGACGGTGCAAAGCCTCGATGCCACCAAAGTCATCACGGTTCGCACGACCGGCTTTGATGCTGCGGCGGCTAGCGGTGGATCGGCTGCGATTGAGGCACTTGCAGGCGTTGCTGACAGCGGCAAATCAACTTTTGTGGGTTCAGAAATTGCCAAGAACGACAGACCCGAACTGACGGCCGCCAAGATCATCGTATCGGGTGGCCGCGCACTCGGTTCTGCCGAAAAGTTCAACGACCTGATGACACCACTGGCCGACAAGCTCGGCGCGGCACTGGGTGCGTCACGCGCTGCAGTTGATGCGGGCTATGCGCCCAACGACTGGCAGGTCGGCCAGACCGGCAAGATCGTCGCGCCTCAGCTCTATATCGCTGTCGGTATTTCGGGTGCCATCCAGCACCTGGCCGGCATGAAGGACAGCAAGGTCATTGTGGCTATCAACAAGGATGAAGAAGCCCCGATTTTCTCGGTGGCTGATTACGGCCTGGTGGCCGATTTGTTTGTGGCCGTGCCTGAACTGGTTGCTGCGCTGTAGAGGTGTCCATGACTTACAAAGCCCCCCTCAAGGACATGCTGTTTGACATCAAGTACCTGGCCAACATCGAGCAGATCGCAAAAATACCGGGCTTTGAAGATGCCGGTTTTGAAACCGCCCAGGCGGTGCTGGAAGAGTGTGCCAAGTTCAATGAGGGCGTGCTGTCAGCGTTAAATTGGGAAGGCGACAAGAACCCTTCAAGCTTCAAGGACGGTGTGGTCACCACCACGCCCGGCTTCAAGGAGGCCTTCAGGCAATACGCTGAAGGTGGCTGGCAGGGCCTGCAACATCCGATTCACTATGGCGGTCAGGGCCTGCCCAAAACCATTGGTGCGGCGTGCGGCGAAATGCTCAATTCGGCCAACCTGAGTTTTGCGCTGTGCCCGCTGCTCAGTGATAGCGCGATTGAAGCACTGCTGACCGCCGGCTCGGACGATTTGAAGGCCGTGTACCTTGAAAAGCTTATCCAAGGCCAGTGGACTGGCACCATGAATTTGACCGAGCCACAGGCTGGCTCTGACCTGGCGGCAGTCCGCTCTAGGGCCGAGCCCATCATTGACGGTTCAGCCGACGGCAGCTACAAGGTTTTCGGCACCAAGATTTTCATCACCTACGGTGAGCACGACATGGCCGAAAATATCGTGCATATGGTGCTGGCGCGCGTGGCCGGTGCGCCCGAAGGCGTGAAGGGCATCAGCCTGTTTGTGGTGCCGAAGTTCATGGTCGGCAAAGATGGCTCGTTGGGCGCGCGCAACGACGTGCATTGCTCAAGCATCGAGCACAAGATGGGCATCAAGGCATCGCCAACAGCCGTGCTGCAATACGGTGACAACGGCGGTGCTGTGGGTTACATCGTTGGCGAAGAAAACCGTGGCTTGGAGTACATGTTCATCATGATGAATGCAGCCCGCTACGCGGTTGGAGTGCAGGGTGTGGCGGTTGCCGAGCGCGCCTACCAAAAGGCTGTGACGTTTGCCAAAGACCGCGTGCAGAGCCGCCCGGTTGATGGCTCCATCAAGGCCAGTGCGCCCATCATTCATCACCCCGATGTCAAGCGCATGTTGATGACCATGCGCGCCTACATCGAAGGCTGCCGCGCCATGGCCTCGGTTGCTGCTGCGGCCTACGATGCGTCGCACCACCACCCGGATGCGGACGTGCGCAAACAGAACCTAGCGTTTTACGAATTCATGGTGCCGCTGGTCAAGGGCTACAGCACCGAGATGAGTCTTGAAGTCACATCGCTCGGCATACAGGTACACGGCGGCATGGGCTTTATCGAAGAAACCGGTGCGGCGCAGTACTACCGCGACGCGAAAATTTTGACGATTTACGAAGGCACCACTGCCATCCAGGCGAATGACCTGATCGGTCGCAAAACCATGCGTGATGGTGGTCAGACCGCTAAAACCATTGCGGCGCAAATTGAAGTGACTGAAGGGGAGTTGGTCAAACAGGGCAGCACTGATGCACTGGCCGTGGCCAAGCGACTGAAAGCGGCCAGGCTGGCCTTGATTGACGTGATTGAGTTCGTGGTTGACTTTGGTAAAAACAGCCCGAACGCCGTGTTCGCAGGCAGCGTGCCTTACCTGATGCTGGCGGGCAATGTGGTGGCTGGCTGGCAAATGGCGCGCTCGTTGTTGGTGGCGCAAGAAGAGTTGGTAAAAGGCGTTGACGTTGACTTCATGAAAGCCAAAATCACCACCGCCCGTTTTTACGCCGACCACCTGCTAACCAAAGCGCCGGGCATACGGGATGCCATCGTTGAAGGTGCCGAGAGCGTTACCGCCCTGGCGCTTGAAGCGTTTTAAACGATGACCCAATCACCCCGGATTTTGATGCCGGCAAGGGCACTTCTAGAAATTCAGATTTTCGGGATGAAGTGCAAGGCGCCCGGAGCGCAGGAACCGGAACGTACTTCAGGTACGTGAGGATTTCGAGCACCGCGCAACGCCGCAATTCGCCCGAAAAATGAATTTATAGAAGTGCCCGCAACTATGTCCAAGCTACCCCCGCCCCTTAACAACTTGCCACTGCCCATCATTGGCGCGCCGCTCTTCATCATCAGCAACCCCAAGCTGGTCATTGCACAGTGCATCGCCGGTGTGGTGGGTGCCATGCCAGCTCTCAATGCCCGGCCTGCCGCGCAGCTTGAAGAGTGGCTGATCGAGATCACCGAAACGCTGGCTGCCTACAACAAAGCCAACCTAGAGAAGCCCGCCGCCCCCTTTGCCATCAACCAGATCGTCCACAAGTCCAACGATAGGCTAGAGCACGACATGGCCCTGTGCGTTAAGTACAAGGTACCCATCATCATCACCAGCCTGGGCGCGCGTGAAGACATCAACGCTGCAGCGCACAGCTATGGCGGCGTGGTGCTGCACGACGTCATCAACAACAAACACGCCCACAAGGCGATCGAAAAAGGCGCTGATGGTCTGATCGCCGTGGCGGCTGGGGCTGGTGGTCACGCGGGTGTGAAAAGCCCGTTCGCATTGATCCAGGAAATCCGCCAGTGGTTTGACGGCCCGATTGCGCTGTCGGGTGCCATCGCTACTGGCGGTGCGGTACTTGCAGCACAAGCTTGTGGAGCCGACTTTGCCTATATTGGCTCAGCCTTTATCGCCACTGATGAAGCACGCGCTGCAAACGACTACAAGCAGGCTATTGTTGACAGCAATTCCGACGACATTGTTTACAGCAACTTATTTACAGGGGTACACGGCAACTACCTCGCGCCGTCGATTCGTTCAGCCGGCCTGGACCCCGACAACCTGCCCGAGAGCGATCCAAGCAAGATGAACTTCAGCGGCGACAAAACCAAAGCCTGGAAAGACATCTGGGGTTGCGGTCAGGGTATTGGCGCAGTGACCAAGGTGCAAAGCGCCGCAGCGTTTGTGGAGCAGCTCAGGCGTGAATACAACGAGGCCAAAGCGCGCTTGATGTGACGGCTCACCTGCATGCGTGGGTTTTCGGCTCTGACCCCAAAAACTCTGAAATTGGCGTCTGACCCCAATAACCTTTCAAGCCCAATCATGTGCTGTACGACCTGAAGTACCTCCTGCCCGCTGCCGAGAGCGACTTGCGGCTGTAAGGTTAATTTGATAAAGAAAGAGTGGCATATACAATTGCCATATCCCATTGTTTCAAAAGGCATAGCCATGACAATCACCACCGTTTTTACCAACAACCGCAGCCAGGCCATCAGGCTGCCTGCTGAGTTGCGGCTGCCTGACAATGTCAAGCGGGTGGATGTGAGGGCGCGCGGAAACGAGCGCATCATTGCGCCGCTGGGGCAGATATGGGACAGTTTCTTTCTGGATACTCCGCAGGTTGCTGACGATTTTCTGGAAACCCGCGCCAGCCAGGACCAGCCCGAGCGCGAGGCTTTTTGATGCTGCGTTACCTGTTGGACACGAATATCGTGATCTACGTCATCAAGCGCCGACCATTGACCGCGCTGCAGATGTTCAATGAGCATGCGGGCCACATGGCCATATCGTCCATCACGCTGGCCGAACTGCTGCATGGCGCGGAAAAAAGCAATGCGCCGGTACGTTCCCTGGCCGTGGTCGAGGATTTTTGCAGCCGGCTGGAAGTGCTGCACTACGGCCCCAAGGCCGCACAGCACTATGGCAGCATTCGCGCCGCTCTGGAAAAACGCGGGCAACCCATTGGGGTGAATGACTTGCACATTGCCGCCCATGCCCGAAGCGAGGGCCTGACGCTCGTGTCGAACAATCTCCGCGAATTCGAACGCGTAGAAGCTTTGCAATTGGCCAATTGGGCGATATAAAGAAATGAAATTGGCGTCTGACCCCAATAACTCTCCAAGTCCATGGCGCTTATCCGTGGCCCCGATGATGGACTGGACTGACAGGCATTGCCGCTACTTTCACAGGCTGCTCAGTCGCCACGCGCTGCTCTACACCGAGATGCTGACAATGTGCGCCAAGGGCTGAACAAAGACCTGGGCTTTACCGATGCCGATCGGGTAGAGAACATCCGTCGCGTCGCCGAGGTGGCCAAGCTCATGATGGACGCGGGGCTGATCGTGATGGCCGCCTTCATTTCGCCATTCCGGTAAGAGCGCGAAATGGCCCGTGAGCTGATCGGGCCGGAGAACTTTGTCGAGGTGTATATCAGCACACCGCTGGCGGTGTGCGAGCAGCACGACGTGAAAGGCCTCTACAAAAAGGCACGCAGCGGCCAGTTGCCCAATATGTCGGGGATCAGTAGCCCCTATGAGCCGCCGCTGGCACCTCAAATTGAATTGAACAGCGCCGCCTCATTGGTTGAAGAAAGCCTGAGTCATTTGCAAAGCCGCCTGAATGGCTGACGAGCGGCGTCCCTCTCACAGCGAGGCGCATCATCTCCGTCATTGCGAGCGAAGCGCGGCAATCCACGTCTCCCGAGGTCATCGATCGCTGCGGCCCTGAATGCGGTAGCACCCGCATCACCAACCCCGCCAAGACCTTTCCGGGGCTGACCTGATGCGCGGCAGAAATCAGCCGCGTGAGCGTTTGAATGCCCGCAGGGTCTGGGTGGAGAACATCTGGTTGCGGCCCACCAAATGGCTAGCAACGAGCTTGCCGGACTGGACATAGCGGCGCAGCGTCGGCACGGAAACCTCAAGGTACTCCGCCGCTTCCCCTGCGGAAAACGGCGCCTGCTGCAGTTGACCGAACACCTGCTCGTGGGTGAAGTCATCCTCGCGGAAAGCGTTGCTGGTCAGCAGCGAAAAGAATTTGACGCGCTCTGCTGTAGGCATGCGTTTCATTTCAGAGAACAGGTCTTCTGCTGTCAGTGCGTGGCTCATTTTGTCGCTCCTTTGCTGCTCTCCTGCCGCAAATAGTGTTTCAGTTCGTCGTAAAAATTATCGTGTGATCCCACCTGATAGAAATCAATGCTCAAAAACTCGGGGGGCAAATCATCCCTTGGCGGCCGGTAGGCCATCAGGTATTCCTGGCGGTTGAAACGGAACTTGTAAACCCGTATTCCCGCCAGATCGCCCGCCTTGAGTTCGCCGATTCCCGGTGTCTCGCAAACCAGCTCCACCGCATCCTCGATCGCCAGTTGCAGGGGTTTGTGCGCTTTTTTGACGTACTGGGCGAAGGGGCGTTTGTAATTCGGCTTCATGCGCACATATTAACTAAATAATGATTCTATGTAAAATCATGCCACCACTGCCGCATCCAGTCAACCTCACTTCGCGGTCACCTATATCGGCTTGTCCTGGCTCGCCGTCGATGGTGGTGGCGTACTGCACGCCGTCAATGGCTGCAAACCCAAGGCTCCAAGGTGACACGTTCCGATGTTACGATCGGGCTGATAATTTTTTGGTGAAGGTGACTTGGTGAATCAATTCGAAAAAGTCGCCAGCTCCTTCATCCTGGAGCCCTTTGGGCGCAACACCGCCGCCGCCATTGCCGCCGCCGCCCTCCAAATTGCCCAAACGCATGGCAACGATGCGCTCATGCTCGTGCTGGCCGCAGACCATTTGATTGATACCTTTGGCAATGTCCCCGATCAATCCATCGACTATGCCGTGATGGAAAAGTCGGATCAGGTGGCCGTGGTCCCGTGCAACATCGGCTGGAGCGACATCGGCTCCTGGACCGCATTGGGCGACCTGACCGCGCCGGACATCGATGGCAACCGCATCCAGGGCGATGCCTTGCTGCATGACACCCGTAACTGCACCATCCAAAGCAATGACCGCTTGGTTGGCACCGTCGGAGTCGAGAACCTCATCATCATCGACACACCGGATGCCCTTCTGGTGGCCGACAAATCTTGCGCGCAGGACGTCAAACACATCTACGCCGAACTGAAGGCCAAGGGCCATGAAGCCCATAAACTCCACCGCACCGTGCACCGCCCTTGGGGCACCTACACCGTGCTGGGTGAGGGCAGCGGCTTCAAGATCAAGCGTATCGAAGTCAAACCCGGTGCGTCCTTAAGCCTGCAAATGCACCACCACCGTAGCGAACACTGGATTGTGGTGACTGGTATGGCCAAGGTCACCAATGGCGACCGCGAGCTTTTTGTCAACACCAACGAATCCACCTACATCTCCGCTGACCACAAGCATCGTCTGGAAAACCCGGGCTTGCTCAACCTGGTGATGATTGAAGTTCAAAGTGGCGCGTATTTGGGCGAAGACGACATCGTGCGCTTCGAGGACAACTATGGGCGCGCCTAAGTTGCTTCATCCATGAATATGGTCAGATCGCTTTGGGCCTACCGCGGCTTCATTCTTGGCAGCGTCCAGCGCGAATTTCAGTCCAAGTACCGCAACTCCCTGCTGGGTGCAGCCTGGACCGTGCTGAACCCGCTGGCGATGATCGTCGTTTCTTCAAAATCGGATTCTCCAAAAAAAGTAGATTGACCCGATCCCCCTTGGGAGACAAGTTCCCATAGGGTTGAATTGCCGCGCAGGCCGTGGCGATCCATGGTGGCGGGCCAACGGGGTACGGATTGTCGGACTACGCTATGGCTGGCGATGGCGCGGTTTTTTTACGGGGCCGCCCGCCCTTTGCACCATTGGCCCTCGCCGCCAGGGCTTTTGCCGGTGACTTTGCACGGCCGGCGCTGGCAGTATGAGCACGCATCCAACTGCGACTACCAAAAACGCCTGTGAGTAAACCTTCGACGGTGAGGTCAGCGTTCAAGCGCGGCCAATGCAAGCCTGTACCCAGGGGAGAAATCTCAATCTGTGCCAAATCTGCAGTGCGCGCATCGGTCAAACCCTGTGCCAGGTGAGGCGGGAATGCGAATGACGAGCCATTTTCAAGTTCAATGACGATCAGTTTTTTGCGCGCATCAAAGCGCGCCGCAATTGCGCGCAAGCACGAAGTCTGTTCAAGCTGGCCACGGGCCAAGGCGTCGTCCACTCTGGTCAACTCGGTTTTGACCCATTGGGGAATGGTTGAATTAGTCATGCAGTTCACTCCAAAAGGTTCTGAGTTCGGACAATCGATCAGTGTCGGCAGTAAATAGAAC
>JBCKNC010000048.1:0-18974 GCA_038902915.1 Polaromonas sp. | reverse complement strand
CGCTGTACTTAGATCGGCTAACTGAGTTCCTACTAGCGTGTCGCTTCTCGTCTACAACAGACAAAGGCGCTCCGCCGCCTGTGGCAACTTGGGAAGTGGCATGTAGCGCTGCGCTAACTAGGCCTGGCTACTTCGGCCACAACCTGATCTGCCTCGCTTGGATCGGGAGGAATCGCTCCAACCTGTCATATAGCCAAGCGCAAAGCAGCCTTGGGTGGGTGGTGGAGTCAGCGACGAAGATCCACGAAGACACTGACGACAACATCACGATTTCTCCAGTACTGGAGCAAATGTGGACAGAGTCGACCTTAGAGGCAAGCCTCAAAGAGTTGCTTCAAAGAGGCGTGAGTAACATTCACCTACTTACTCTTGCCGACGCCATCTCATGGCTGTGGTCTGACTTCAATCAGAGCTCAAGATCATATCTACTCAGCATCGCAAGGCACTACGTGGCGAGCGATGCGGCCTAACAAGTCGCTTGACACAGGGCAAAGGGGTCAAGTCTTGACATGCCACATCAAGCCTAACGAATAAGAATAAGCAACTGTCTTAGAAGTCAAGCATTTTCGACCTCCCGGGTGTGCAAATTTTCGTTCCATGGCTTGCCTGATTTGACGATGGCATTCAAGATCGTCAGCAGCTTGCGCATGCACGCGACCAAGGCGACCTTCTTTGCTTTTCCTGCTGCCAGGAGACGCTGATAGAACGCACGGATGACGGGGTTGAAGCGGATGTAATAAAAACAACCACTTAGCGAGCAGACCCTTCGACAAGCTCAGGGCGAACGGTAATTTATAGAGGTGTCCTTAAACAAATTAATGCCTTACCCAAGTATCGACAATGTTGACATTACGTGCGGGGCGAGCTACAGTATCAACATTGAGGCAACAAGGAATTTCGCTATGCAAGTCACTGTCAAAAAATGGGGCAACAGCGCCTCTGTACGGATACCAGTTGGCATCATGGAAGCAGCTCATTTACGACTTGATGATAGGGTCGATGTGCGCGAAGAGGCTGGGCGCATTGTCATCATCCCTATCCGGCCTAACGACTTTGACCTAGACCAAATGCTCGCAGGCATCACGCCTGAGAACCTGCATTCTGAAGTCGATTTTGGCGCACCCGTTGGCAAAGAGCTTTTGTAATGGCAACACGTTCAAGCTTGAAGTACGTGCCAGACGCAGGCGACATTATCTGGCTCAACTTTGACCCGCAAGCCGGGCATGAGCAGGCAGGCCATCGCCCTGCTCTGGTCGTTAGCCCGGCTGGCTACAACGGCAAAACTGGTTTGTTGGTGTGCTGCCCACTAACCACACAAATCAAGGGCTATCCGTTTGAGGTGCTCATACAAGGCAAGCCACCAAGTGCGGCACTAGCCGACCAGGTGAAAAACCTGGACTGGATTGCTCGAGCGGCGCGATTTAAAAGCAGAGTTCTGGCGACAGAATTGGCTCAGGTTCGGGGGAAGATGCTGGCCTTGATTGGGAATTGATCAAACCTCAGGCGCAATCAACTCCGCGTAGTCATACAGCGCCGCCAGCAAAGCCTTGCCGCGCTCGCTTGAGCCTGGTTCAGTTTCGGCCTGCGTATCAATCTCGGCAAACAGCGCATCGACATTGCGCGCCCCGCCCTCACCTTCCAGCAAACGCGCTACGCGGTGCGCTTCCCAGCGTTGCAGCTCTTCTGGTGACAGCGTTTCAATGAAGTTGCGGGCGCGGTATCTGAAGACCAGTTCTTCAAGCCTGTCGTCGTCAAAACCGATGCGGGCATGGGCCAGCTCTGTCGCGGGCATGGCGCGCAACTGATTTAAGCGGCGACGGTCAGCGTTGCCTACGAAGCCGCCGTAGAGGTCTTCATCTACGTCAGGTGCAGCATCTTTCGGGCGATTGAAGACTTCTGGCCAGATCGCGCTCATATCTGGCAGGGCTGCGGCTTTTACGGCGTTGACCATGGCTGCTTCGATGTCAATGTTCCACTTAGCGGCCATCTCGTCGGTCAGTGTTGCCAGCTTGCGCACAACCATTGGGGACTTGTTTAGATGCACCGACTTCAGCGGCAGGCGCTGCACGCCTTCGGGCAGGTCGGCGCTCTTGCTGAACAAGCGCTGGCGCAGTGTGGCAACGTCCAGCAGCGGTAGCTCGCTGGGGTCATGGGCCAGGTCCCAGGCCAGCAACTCGTTTTTATTTGACGGGTGGGTTGCCAGCGGCCACATGACGGCCAGGCAGCCGCGCTCTGGCGGAAACATGCCGGACACATGCAAAAACGGCTGCGCCGTCTGCGCTCTGGTGGGCAGGCCAAGTTCCTTCGCAACGCGGTCTTTTTTGTGCAGGCCGAGGGCAAAGTCGAACAGCTTGGGTTGTGCGGTTTTTATCAGGCGGGCCAATGCGATGGTGGCGCGCACATCGCTCAGGGCATCGTGCGCGGCTTCATGCGCTAGGGCGTTGGCGGCGCTGAGGTCGGTGAGTTTGAAACTGGGGCGAGTAGCGGTTTTATCGTCGGGATTTCTGCCATTGGTTTTCCGGTCATCCGATTTTTGCGGCCAGTTGATGCCGTCAGGCCGCAGCGCGTAGGCCATACGCACCACATCGAGCAAGTCCCAGCGGCCACAGTCGTTTTGCCACTCGCGTGCGTAGGGGTCCATCAGGTTGCGCCAGAGCATGTGACGGGTGACTTCATCGTCAAACCTGATCGAGTTGTAGCCCACGCCAATAGTGCCGGGCTGGGCCAGCAGGTTTTCGATTTGCGCGGCAAATTCATGCTCACTCAAGCCGTGCTGCAGACAGTGCTGGGGCGTGATACCAGTGATCAGGCAGGACTCGGGACTGGGCAGGTAGTCGTTAGCGGGCTTGCAGTAAATCATCACTGGCTCGCCGATTTCGTTCAGGTCTGCATCGGTGCGAATGCCGGCAAACTGCGACGGCCTGTCGCGCCTGGGGTTGATGCCAAAGGTCTCATAGTCGTGCCAGAGGAAGGTATGGGTTGCCATAGTCGCTTTTAAGAAAAAGCCGGTGACAAAATGCTAGCGGCTTTTTGTTAACTTTCAGCACTCGATTAGCTGGCTTCGCTGATCTCTGCTTCCGGCTTGGTCTTGCCTTCTTTTTTCGGCAGTGACTGGATGTCGAGCATGACCTCGCCGTTCTCCACACCCTTTTCGTTCGTAGTGACCTTCATGTCCACCGTCAGAAGGCCACCATCCATCAGGCGACCAAACAGCAGCTCGTCGGCCAGCGCACGGCGAATCGTGTCCTGAATCAAACGCTGCATGGGCCGTGCGCCCATCAGCGGATCGAAACCCTTCTTGCCGAGGTACTTGCGCAAGGTGTCGGTGAAAGTCACGTCCACCTTCTTCTCGGCCAGTTGCGTCTCGAGTTGCAGCAGGAACTTGTCGACCACGCGCAGGATGACGGTTTCATCGAGCACCTTGAAGCTCACGATTGCATCGAGGCGATTCCGGAACTCGGGCGTGAACAGGCGTTTGATGTCGGCCATCTCGTCGCCGGCTTCGCGCGGGTTGGTGAAGCCAATCGTCGCCTTGTTCATGGTCTCGGCGCCGGCATTGGTGGTCATCACGATGATGACATTGCGGAAATCGGCCTTGCGCCCGTTGTTGTCGGTCAGCGTGCCGTGGTCCATGACCTGGAGCAACACGTTGAAGATGTCCGGGTGCGCTTTTTCGACCTCGTCAAGCAGCAGCACGCAATGCGGCTTTTTGGTAATCGCCTCGGTCAGCAAGCCGCCCTGGTCAAAACCCACATAGCCCGGAGGTGCGCCAATCAGGCGGCTCACGGCGTGGCGCTCCATGTACTCGGACATGTCGAAGCGGATCAGCTCTATGCCCATGATGTAGGCCAGCTGTTTGGCCGCTTCGGTCTTGCCGACACCGGTGGGGCCAGAGAATAAAAAGGAGCCAATCGGCTTGTCGTCCCGGCCCAAACCCGAACGCGCCATCTTGACGGCCGATGCCAGCACGTCGAGCGCCTTGTCCTGGCCAAAGACCACGCTTTTCAAGTCGCGTTCCAGCGTCTTGAGCTTGCCCCGGTCGTCGTTCGACACATTGGCGGCCGGGATGCGCGCGATTTTGGCAACGATTTCCTCGACCTCGGTCTTGGTGATGATTTTCTTGCGCTTGTTGGCGGGCAGTATGCGCTGGGCAGCACCGGCCTCGTCAATCACGTCAATCGCCTTGTCGGGCAGATGGCGGTCATTGATGTACTTGGCGCTCAATTCGGCAGCCGCCTGCAGGGCCGCCACGGCATATTTGACACCATGGTGTTCTTCATAGCGCGACTTCAGACCTTTGAGGATATCAACGGTTTCCTGCACCGTGGGTTCGATCACATCGATCTTCTGGAAGCGCCGCGCCAGCGCTGCATCTTTCTCGAAAATGCCACGGTATTCGGTGAAGGTGGTGGCGCCAATGCACTTGAGCTGGCCCGAACTGAGCGCCGGTTTGAGCAGGTTGGACGCGTCCAGCGTGCCGCCAGAGGCCGCACCGGCACCAATCAAAGTGTGGATTTCGTCGATGAACAAAATGCCGTTGGGCTTGTCCTTGAGCGACTTGAGCACGCCCTTGAGGCGTTGCTCGAAGTCGCCACGGTATTTGGTGCCTGCCAGCAGGGCGCCCATGTCCAGCGAATACACGGTGGCCTCGGCCAGGATTTCAGGCACATCCTTTTGCGTGATGCGCCAGGCCAGACCCTCGGCAATCGCGGTTTTGCCGACGCCGGCTTCACCGACCAGTAGGGGATTGTTTTTACGGCGGCGGCACAGAATCTGGATGACGCGTTCGACTTCGTAGTGGCGTCCGATCAAGGGGTCAATCTTGCCGTCTTTGGCGAGCTGGTTGAGGTTTTGCGTGTACTGCTCAAGCGGTGACTGTTTTTCATTCTTGTCAGCACCGGCCTCTTCATTTTCAGCGGCACTTTCGCCGGCTTTTGCGGGCTCTGGCGGGTCGCTCTTTTTGATGCCGTGCGCAATGAAGTTGACCACGTCCAGGCGCGTAACACCCTGCTGGTGTAGGTAGTACACGGCGTGCGAGTCTTTCTCACCAAAAATCGCGACCAACACATTCGCGCCGGTGACTTCTTTTTTGCCATTGCCGGTAGATTGCACATGCATGATGGCGCGCTGGATCACGCGCTGAAAACCCAACGTGGGCTGGGTATCGACATCGTCAGAACCGGCCACCTGCGGTGTGTTGTCCTTGATGAAATTGCTGAGGGCCTTGCGCAGGTCATCCACGTTGGCGGAGCAGGCGCGCAGCACCTCGGCGGCGCTGGGGTTGTCAAGCAGGGCCAGCAGCAAGTGCTCCACGGTGATGAACTCGTGGCGCTGCTGGCGCGCTTCGACAAAGGCCATGTGCAAGCTGACTTCTAATTCCTGGGCAATCATTGACTTTCCTTCACTTAACTTTTGGCTTGCTACGTTACTGCTAACTTGACTTTAATGGGTTTTTGGGGTCAGAGTCCAAATTCATCGTGCCTAGAGTTATTGGGGTCAGACACCAATTTCGCTGCGGTGCATTGCACCGCGCCCTTCGGGCGAGCCGTAGGCTCGGCGAATTTTGGCTCTGACCCCAAAAACTCCAATGCACCGCAATGAAATTGGTGTCTGACCCCAATAACCCTAATATCGGCAGAATTTTTCATAATTCAATGGGTTCGCTGACACATTGCAGCGGATGGCCGTTTTTGCGCGCCGCTTCGGTGACCTGATCGACCTTGGTCGCGGCCACATCTTTTGAAAACACACCACAAACACCTTTGCCGTCGAGATGGATCTTCAGCATGATCTGGGTGGCGGTTTCGCGGTCTTTACTGAAAAATTCCTGGATGACTTCAACCACAAACTCCATCGGCGTGTAGTCATCATTGAGCAGCACGACCTGGTACATCTGCGGGGGTTTGGTTTTTTGCGGGCGGCGCTCAATCACCACAGAATCGCTTCCCCGCCCGTCTTCAGGCTTGAAAATCGGGGTCGTCGGGGCTGAGGGAATCTTCGGAGCTGTCTGCGGAACGTTGGTTGCCATGGATTTCATTCTAGCCATCGGTGATGGTCTTTGCGCACAACAGGGAATTGGAAATAGGGTGGTGGCGAGAACGCCACATTCAAGCCAATTTAGTTGACTTTTTTAACGCCCCAAAATAGCGCGCATGAAAAAAACCGCCACAAAATTGCTTGCGGGCCTTGACGGTACCAATGAATTGGCCGCTAGCTGATTAGGGCACTTCTAGAAATTCAGATTTTCGGGATGAAGTGCAAGGCGCCCGGAGCGCAGGAACCGGAACGTACTTCAGGTACGTGAGGATTTCGAGCACCGCGCAACGCCGCAATTCGCCCGAAAAATGAATTTATAGAAGTGCCCATTAGGTAAAAACCCTCAAATTCTAGCCCGAAAACCACTTACGTCAAAAAAGTTGCGTACTGCTGTCAACCGTTTACAAACAGGCTTCGTTACAGAGGGGCCTCCGAAAATTTCGGGGTACTTTTTTCAATAACGTTATTTTAGGAAATCACCAAATGAACAAAATCCTCGCTACCTTGATCGCCGGTCTCTTCGCTGCTGGTGCTTTCGCACAAGCTCCTGCTGCCAAGCCAGCAACCCCCGCTGTTGCCGCGACGCCTGCTACCCCGGCAGTTCCAGCGGCAAAGGCCGAAGCCAAACCAGCAACCCCCGCTGTTGCCGCGACGCCTGCTACCCCGGCAGCCCCAGGGGCAAAGGCCGCCGCTCCAGCTGCTAAAGCTGAAGCCAAGCCAGAAATGACCAAAGAAGAAAAAGCCGCCAAGAAAGAAAAAGCTGACGCAGCCAAGAAAGCCAAAGCCGATGCCGCAGCAGCCAAGAAAGCTGAAGCCAAGCCAGCCGCCGCTCCAGCTGCTAAAGCTTCTGCTGCCAAGTAAAAGCTGAGACCAGGAAGCAATTCCTGGCCTTTTAGAGAGTTGGTAATTGCGAAAGTACCACCCACTCGTCATTGCGAGCGAAGCGCGGCAATCCATGAACCCCTGGATTGCCGCGCTTCACTCGCAATGACGGAAAAAGGTACATCGGTATCGTCCACCTCCCTTAGTAAAAATGCCCGCCTTGTGCGGGCATTTTTCTGCCTGTCGTTTATCGGTCGTTTATGCTTGCGAATCGCTACTGAATGCTGAAAACCATGGCCTTGACATTTAAAAAACACCTCCGCCTGCTGCTCGACATGCTGTTTTCAGCCGCACTTGTGCTGCCTTTGCCCGTCAAGGCGCAGAATGCCCCACAGATGAATCTGCAGCGCACCAAGCTCACGGCGGGAATACATCAGATCGACGCACAGGTCGCGCTGTCCCCCGAGCAGCGGCAGATCGGGCTGATGTTTCGCAAGGAGATGCCGCAGCACGAAGGCATGATTTTTGTATTTGAAGAGCCCACCAAGCAGTGTTTCTGGATGAAAAACACCCTGCTCCCGCTGACCGCAGCCTTTGTCGCAGACGACGGCACCATCGTCAATCTGGAGGACATGAAGCCGCAAACTGAAAACCCGCACTGCTCTGTAAAACCAGTGCGCTATGTACTGGAAATGAACAAGGGCTGGTTTGCGAAAAAAGGCATCAAAGCTGGCAGCAAACTAGGCGGCCCCCTGTTTCAGGCGCAGCGCTAGAGTTTTTGGGGTCAGAGCCCAAATTCGCCGAGCCTACGGCTCGCCCGGAGGGCGCGGTGCGATGCACCGCAGCGAAATTGGTGTCTGACCCCAATAACTCTTAGAACGAGGCCAGCGCCGCGTTCAAGGTCTTGCTTGGGCGCATCACCACGTCAAGCTTGGCCGGGTCAGGCTGGTAGTAGCCGCCAATATCCACGGCCTTGCCCTGCACGGCCTGCAGTTCGGACACGATAGCTTGCTCATGGGTACTGAGTTGTTTAGCCAACGGTGCAAATTTGGCGGCCAAGTCCGGTGCCTCGGTCTGCGTTGCCAGCTCTTGCGCCCAGTACATGGCCAAGTAAAACTGGCTGCCGCGGTTGTCGAGCTGACCTGTCTTCGGCGACGGATTCTTGTTGTTGTCCAGCAGCTTGCCAGTAGCAGCATCCAGCGTCTTGGCCAGAAGCTTGGCCTTCGCATTCCCGGTCTTGATGCCGATATCCTCCAGCGACACCGCCAAAGCAAGGAATTCGCCTAGGGAATCCCAGCGCAGATGGTTTTCCTCCACCAGTTGCTGCACATGCTTGGGTGCCGAGCCGCCAGCACCGGTTTCATACATGCCACCACCGGCCATCAAAGGCACAACCGACAGCATCTTGGCGCTGGTGCCGAGTTCCATGATGGGGAACAGGTCCGTCAGGTAGTCGCGCAGGATATTGCCTGTGGCGCTGATGGTGTCCTCCCCGCGGCTCACACGCTCCAGCGTGTAGCGCATCGCACGCACCTGGCTCATGATCTGAATGTCTAGGCCGGTCGTATTGTGCTCATGCAGGTACATAAGGACCTTGGTGATGATTTGTGCCTCGTGCGGACGGTAAGCATCGAGCCAGAACACCACGTGCATGCCGGAGTGGCGGGCGCGGCTGACAGCCAGCTTGACCCAGTCGCGGATCGCTGCATCCTTGACCTGGCACATGCGCCAGATATCGCCTTGTTCGACATCCTGGCTCAGTAATACCTCACCGGTTGCCAAGTCCACAATATTAGCCACCCCATCTTCCTGGATTTCGAAAGTCTTGTCGTGCGAGCCGTATTCCTCGGCCTGCTGCGCCATCAGGCCTACGTTGGGCACAGTGCCCATGGTCCTGGGGTCGAATTTGCCGTGCCACTTGCAGAAGTTGATGGTTTCCTGGTAAATACGGGCAAAAGTCGATTCAGGCATGACGGCCTTCACGTCTTTCAGGCGGCCGTCGGCGCCCCACATCTTGCCACCGTTGCGGATCATGGCGGGCATGGAAGCATCCACAATAATGTCATTGGGCGAATGGAAGTTGGTAATACCCTTGGCGGAGTCCACCATGGCCAGTTCGGGGCGGTGCTCGTGGCAGGCGTGCAGGTCACGCTTGATTTCGTCCTGCTTGGATTGCGGCAGCGTCGCGATCTTGTCGTACAAGTTCACCATCCCGTTGTTGACGTTCACGCCAAGCGCTTCAAACAGTTTGCCGTGCTTTTCAAATGCTTCCTTGTAGAAGATTCTCACGCAGTGGCCGAATACGATGGGGTGTGAGACCTTCATCATGGTCACCTTCACGTGCAGGGAGAACATCACGCCAGTCTTGTGCGCATCCTCAATTTCCTTCTCGTAGAACTCCAGCAAGGCCTTCTTGCTCATGAACATGCTGTCAATGATTTCGCGGTCCAACAAGGAAACCTTGGGCTTGAGCACAACGGTTTTGCCGCTTTTGGTCAGCAGTTCCATCTTCACGTCGCGGGCACGGTCCAGCGTCATCGACTTTTCGCCGTGATAGAAGTCGCCATGGTGCATGTGTGAGACGTGGCTACGCGATGCCTGGCTCCACTCGGCCATTGAATGCGGGTTCTTGCGTGCGTAGTTTTTGACGGCAGCAGGCGCGCGGCGGTCCGAGTTACCTTCACGCAGCACAGGGTTGACGGCGCTGCCGGTACATCTGGCGTAACGTGCGCTAATATCTTTTTCTTCGTCGGTCTTCGGGCTCTCGGGGTAGTCCGGAATTTTGTAACCCTTGCCCTGTAGTTCCTTGATGCAGTCCGTGAGTTGCGCCACCGATGCACTGATATTGGGGAGCTTGATGATGTTGGCTTCGGGGCGAAGTGTCAGCTTGCCGAGCTCGGCAAGCGTGTCAGGCACACGCTGCGCTTCGGACAGGTATTCAGGAAATGAGCCCAGTACGCGCGCTGCCACGGAGATGTCAGCTGTCTCAACGTTAACGCCCGCTGCTGCCGTGAAAGCACGGATGATAGGCAGAAACGCACGGGTCGCCAGCAGCGGGGCCTCATCTGTCAAGGTGTAAATAATGGTGGACTGCTTGGTACTCATCGCTTGTCTCCAGGAATTGATACGGGAATGTGCCGTCTGATTCTGCATGGGAGATCAGACCCTGAACATTTTATGCAATGAGATTTTGCGATACGAAATTGCAGACATTCAGCCTTGCCATGCGCAGTTTAAAGTTTAAGGCTCATACTCCATCCTTTTAAACAAGGAGTCAACAATGGGTGCAATATTTCAGTCTCTGGGCCGCACGGTGCTTGCTGGCGTCGTGTTGCTGGCGCTGCTGCTGGTGCTTTTGGTTCTGACCACGGGGGCGAATGTGGGGGTCGGTCATGCTTGGTGGACATTTTTCATGCGCTGGCTGCATGTTCTTTGCGGTGTGATGTGGATTGGCCTGCTGTGGTACTTCAACTTTGTGCAGATTCCATCCATGCCGAAGATTCCGGACGAGCAAAAACCGGCCATCAGCAAAGTCATTGCACCCACCGCTCTGTTCTGGTTCCGCTGGTCCGCCTTGGCCACCGTTGTCACGGGTGTCTTGCTGGCCTCTATGAGCGGCTACATCATGGCCGCCTTAGGCCTGCAAAAACCGTTCCTCGCCATTGGCATCGGCATGTGGCTGGCGCTGGTGATGGCCTTCAATGTGTGGTTCATCATTTGGCCGAACCAGAAAAAGGCGCTGGGCATTGTGGTGGTGGAAGCCGCTGAAAAAGCCAAGGCGGCACGCCTGGCGATGCTGACTTCACGCGCCAACACCATGCTCTCGATTCCCATGCTGTTTTGCATGGTGGCGCAGCAAAACGCTGGCATTTAGGCCCCCACGCTTTTCACTTTGTGTAATGCGCTGCCCCCGAGGGGGTTGTGCTTGCTTGGGGCGGCCCGGCGCTACGCGTGGCCCCCACGTTCGTCACTGCATGTACTTCTCTGCCCCCCGAGGGGGCTGTGTCCGCGTCTTGTAAAAACTAAATCAACCGGGGCGCTGAAACCGTTAAATCGACCTCGCCATCAACTAGGGTAGCGCGCACGGCCTGGCCGGTCCGGGTCTGTTTGACGCTGGTGATGGCCTGGCCTTCCACATCGGCCAGCCAGGCGTAGCCACGCTGCAAAACCAATTTTGGGTTGAGCAGTTCAAGCCGTAACTGGGCGCTGTGAAGTTGCCATTGCCTGGCTTTGATAGCGGTCGCAAAAGCCCTGGGGAGTTCTGCATCTATCGCTTCAAGCCTCGCAGCCAGTCGCCCAAGTGTTGAAGTCTTTGCATGTTGCAGATTTTGCGCATGTGCAGCTAGGCGCGCTTGCTGGCGGGTTACAAAATGCGATGGGCGGCTAAAACGCGCTTGCACGCCATCAAGTCGCTGGCTGGATGCCTGCAATTGACGCTCAACGCCGTTTTGCAGTTTAGAGAAAAACAGTTCCAGCACGTCCAGCCACACGCTTTGAGGCTGGGCGCTCATCTCTGCCGCAGCGGTTGGCGTGGGCGCGCGCACATCGGCACAAAAATCAGCGATGGTGAAATCAGTTTCATGGCCCACACCACTGATGATGGGGATGGGTGCGGCCACAATCATCCGGGCCAGTTGCTCGTCATTGAAAGCCCACAAGTCTTCCATGGCACCGCCGCCACGCACCAGCAGCAGCACATCAACTTCATGGCGTTTGCAGGCCGTGAGCAAAGCGTCTCGCAACTCGCCTGCGGCCTGACTGCCTTGCACGCTGGCGGGGTAAACAATGACTGGAATGTGTGGCACGCGGCGTTGCAGGGCTGTGACCACATCATGCAACGCAGCCGCTCCCAGCGAGGTCACCACGCCTATGGCGCGTGGCATCAAAGGCAACGGGCGTTTGCGCCCGGTGTCGAATAGTCCTTCAAACTCAAGCTTTGCCTTGAGTTTTAGAAACTCTTCAAACAGGCTGCCCTGCCCGGCTTGGCGCAAGGACTCGACCACCAGTTGCAGCTCGCCTCTCGCGTCATAAACACCCAGGCGGCCACGCAACTCGACCAGTTGCCCGTCGCGTGGTGGAAAATCAAGCAGTGATGCAGCGCGGCGAAACATGGCGCAACGAATCTGCCCCTGATCGTCTTTAAGCGAAAAATAACAATGCCCGCTGGCAGCCCGGGAGAACCCGGAAATCTCACCCTTCACGGCCATCGGGTTGAAGCGCGCCTCTAAACTGTCGGATATGGCCCTGAGCAAGGAGCCGACCGACCAGATACGCACACCAGCCGCCGGGGCAGATGGCTCTTCAAACACTTTGAGACCCCTCAAAATGCGCGGGGTCATCTTCCAGAGGCGGCAGCGTTGTGTCCGAAAGACTGGGTAGATGCCGCCAAAACGACGGGGGATCGGTGTAACTCATTGATTTTAAATAGCTTAATTCTGCTCAAAATTTCATCGTAAGTCATAATCCACATCAATTTACTCGCTGGAGATGTGCGTTGTTTTCGATCATACAAGCCGCAGGCTGGCCCATCTGGCCGCTGGTTGCCTGCTCCGTGCTGGCGCTGGCGCTGGTTATTGAACGCTTCAGCAGTCTTAAAACCCGCAAGGTTGCCCCGCTCCGGCTGGTTGACGAGGCCATCAGCGTGTCCCGCACCTCCATTCCTTCGCCTGCCGTGGTGGCGCAACTGGAACAAAGTTCCGTGCTGGGCGAGGTTCTTGCCAGCGGCCTGCGGGCCCTCAACACCAACCCGCGCATCAGCGAAGAAGACCTCCGCTCGACGCTGGAGGGCGCAGGGCGGCAGGCGGCTCACCAACTTGAACGCTACCTGGCCGCGCTGGCAACCATTGCCTCAGCGGCACCGTTGCTGGGCCTGCTGGGAACAGTGATCGGCATGATAGAGATTTTTGACTCCCAGCCGGGCACTGGCGGTGTGGCGAGCTCTGCTGGCGGCAATCCAGCCCAGCTAGCGCAGGGTGTTTCAATCGCGCTCTACAACACGGCGTTTGGCCTGATTGTGGCCATTCCGTCATTGATCTTCTGGCGCTACTTTCGGGCCAGAGTAGATGGCTACCTGCTCACAATGGAGCTGGCATCTGAGCGTTTTCTGCGACACCTCAATACATTGCGCAAAACATGAACTCCCACGTTTGTCACTGCGTGTACTGCACTGCCCCCTTGGGGCGGCTCGGCGGAGGCGCATCATGAGATTTCACGGCACTTCGCGTGATGAGCCGGAGATCAACCTGATCCCCTTCATTGATATCTTGCTGGTGATAATAATTTTTCTGGTGCTGACCACCACCTACAGCAAATTTACCGAGTTGCAGATCAAACTACCCGTAGCAGATGCTGAACATCAGCGCGATTACCCCAAGGAAGTCATCGTCTCTGTCAGCAGTGATGGCCGCTACGTGATTAACCGGGTAGCTGTTGAAGGGCGTAGCTTGGCAGCCCTGGGTGCGGCACTGGTTCTGGCTGCAAAGGCAGGCAAAGACAGCGTCATCATCATCAGTGCGGATGCCAGCGCTACCCATCAGGCCGTCATCACGGTGATGGAGGCCGCGCGGCGAAATGGCTTCAGCCAGATCACCTTTGCCACCCAAAGCGCCGTCCAGGGTGCGGCCCAAAGCATTGCGCGATAAGCCATCGGATCTAGTACTGCGACTCAACTTGAACTCGCGCGCCACCATCCGTCAGAACATTAGCAGCGCAGTGCAGCGGGCCTGGTTGAATCGGGGCGCACTTGCCTGCCTGTTATGGCCCGTATCGCTGCTGTTTGGCCTGCTGGTCAAGGGACGTCGCCTGATGTACCAGGCCGGGTTTTTAAAGTCAGTCCGGGTCGGCGCGCCGGTGCTGGTAGTGGGAAATGTGGTGGCCGGCGGTGCCGGGAAAACGCCCCTGGTCATGGCACTGGTGCGGCATTTTCAGGGCCAAGGCATGGCTGTTGGCGTGGTTTCGCGCGGCTACGGTCGGGCTGGCAAAAAATGCCAGGAGATTTTCCTGGGCACCCCCGTTCTGGAGTCTGGCGATGAGGCCGCGCTTATCAAGCGGGCGACAGATGCTCCTGTTTTTGTAGCGGCGAAACGTATTCAGGCGGCTCAGGCCTTGCTTGATGCCTATCCTGCAACGCAATTACTGATTTGCGATGATGGCCTGCAGCATTACGCTTTGGCGCGCGATATTGAAATAGCGGTGTTTGACGACCGTGGCATCGGCAACGGCTGGCTGTTGCCCGCTGGCCCTCTGCGCGAGCCCTGGCCACAGCGACTACACAACGGCATCAGCCTGGTATTGCATACCGGAAGCAAACCGGCTTTTGACGGCTACATCGCTTCCAAGAAACTGGCGGATCATGCTGTGGCTGCCGATGGCCGCAAGGTCACTCTGCAAAGCCTACAGGCGCAGTCACTGGTTGCGCTGGCCGCTATAGCCCATCCGGAAGCTTTTTTTACGATGCTGAAGGAACGTGGCCTGAGCCTGGCTGAAACCATTGCCTTGCCGGATCACGACGATTTTGCAGACTACGCGCTGCCTGTCAAAAACGGCTCTACCCTACTCTGCACAGAAAAAGATGCGGTCAAGCTTTTTGGCTCGCCGGAGATGGCTGCGGTAAACCTGCTGGCGGTAGCGCTAGAGTTTGTGCCTGAGCCGGCTTTTCTGGAGGCGCTGGATGCCCTGCTGGCTCCGCTGCTTTCTACTTCCCGGCTTGCTGCTTCGCTGCGTTCTCAATTACCATCAGCACATGGACACTAAATTGCTTGAACTGCTGGTCTGCCCGGTCACTAAAGGACCGCTCGAATACGACCGTGAAAAGCAGGAACTGGTTTCCAAAAGCGCGCGTCTTGCCTACCCGGTTCGGGACGGGTTGCCCGTGATGCTGGAAACCGAAGCGCGTACCCTGAGCGACACTGAACTCGGCCTGTAATTCCATTTCTAAATCATTCCTATATGTTGTTGCTTCGCCTTGCCGTGGAGTTTTTGGGGTCAGAGCCCAAATTCGCCGAGCCTACGGCTCGTCCGGAGGGCGCGGTGCGATGCACCGCAGCGAAATTGGTGTCTGACCCCAATAACTCCTTCGCGCCTAATCTCCTATCGATCTGAAAACGGAATAAGCCCAACCTGCGAGTCTCCCCTTGAGTACACCGGCATGAGCTTTACCGTCATCATCCCTGCACGCCTGACATCCATCCGGCTACCCAACAAACCGCTGGCAGACATTGGCGGAATTCCAATGGTGGTACGCGTGGCGCAACGTGCTCTGCAAAGCCATGCTGCGCAAGTTGTTGTTGCGACCGACAGCGCTGAAGTCGCTGACCGCTGCGCAGACTTCAACATCCCCGCCATTTTGACCCGAAGCGATCACCCGAGCGGCAGCGACCGGCTGGCCGAAGCCTGTGACATTCTCAAGCTGCCCGATGATGCATTGGTGGTGAACGTACAGGGCGACGAACCCCTGATTGACCCGACCCTCATCAATGCCGTGGCATCGCTGCTGTCTGAACGTCCCGATTGCGCCATGAGCACGGTGGCTCACGCCATTGAAGAGCTTGCCGACCTGCTCAATCCAAACATCGTCAAGGTCGTACTGGATGCCCGCCAGACCGCCCTTTATTTCAGCCGTTCGGCCATTCCCGTAGCCCGCGATTTTCCCGGCCAGGCCTGGTGGAAGGCCGGCAGTCATTTGCCGAAGCCGCTCAGGCATGTCGGAATCTACGCCTATCGGGTGGGATTTTTAAGGTTGTTTCCGACCCTTGCGCAAGCGCCGCTGGAGCAACTCGAATGCTTAGAACAGCTCAGGGCTCTCTGGCATGGTCACCGGATAGCGGTTCATGTCGCGACGCAGGCTCCTGGCCAGGGCGTTGACACACCGGAAGATCTGGCCAGGGTGCGCCAGCTGTTTAACCGGACGATAAATCCGCTGAATTCATAAAAAATACGAGAACATCCATGAGACTGATTTTGTTGGGCGCACCTGGTGCAGGCAAAGGAACCCAGGCCACCTTCATCTGCCACAAATACAATATCCCGAAGATTTCAACCGGTGACATGCTGCGTGCGGCCATGAAGGCCGGAACGCCGCTGGGTATTGAAGTCAAAAAGATCATGAACTCCGGAGCGCTCGTCAGTGACGCCCTCATCATCAATCTCATCAAGGAGCGGATCGCCCAGCCGGACTGCGACAAGGGTTTTCTGTTTGATGGCTTTCCACGCACCATTCCCCAGGCAGATGCCATGAAGGCCACAGGTGTCAAGCTCGACTACCTGCTGGAAATTGATGTTCCGTTTGAAGCCATCATCGAGCGCATGAGTGGCCGCCGGTCGCACGCCGCCTCTGGCCGCACCTACCACGTCAAGTACAACCCGCCCAAAGTTGCAGGCAAGGACGACGTAACCGGCGAAGCACTGATACAGCGCGACGACGACAAGGAAGAAACCGTTCGCAAGCGTCTAAAGGTCTACAGCGCCCATACCCGTCCGCTGGTGGACTATTACTCCCAGTGGGCAAAGACAGAACCGACCCTGGCTCCGGCTTACCGCGCCATCAGCGGCATGGGCAGTGTGGACGAGATCACGGCCAGGGTGTTTAAGGCCTTGTCTAACTGACTGTCTCAGTCTCATCGGACCGTGGCTGTTTGCCTGCTCATCAAACGCAGCATCATTGAAATCCGGGCCTTGACCGGGCTTAATCCTTCGGAGTCGGGAATGCTATCGCCCGGCTTGGGCAAGACCTTGCCGTCAACGCAGCGCGTCGCCCTGACGACCTCAATGCCACAAGCCTGGGCTTGCAGCAGCGCGGCTTCCAGTTCATGGTGCAGCGTGCCATTGCCAGTCGCGGCGACCACCAGGCCACGCACTCCGCCTGAGACCAGCGCATCGACAATTGCCGCACTGGCACCGGCGTAACTCATCACGATCTCGACGCGCGGCCAGTCCGATCCATCGCTTTGACTAAGCATGCTTTTCATGGCTGGCGGAACAACACCGACAGCCGCTACAGGCCAATCCCTTGCCAGACGTAAACGCCCTTCCTCGACATACCCAACAGGCCCAGCATCGCCGGATGAAAAAGCATCAAGTCGGCAGGTATGCACCTTTTGCACATCGCGTGCACTGTGAATCACACCCGCACACACCAGCACGACACCGCGCGCGCCCGGCTGCATTGCAACCGCAACTGCATCACGCATGTTTTGCGGGCCATCTGCTGCCAGTGCCGTGGCTGGCCGCATGGCACAGGTCAACACCACCGGCTTGTCAGGGTTCAGCAGCGTCTGCAAAAACCACGCAGTTTCTTCCAGCGTATCGGTGCCATGCGTGATCACCACGCCCACTACCTCGGGCTGCATCAACCAGTGATCGACGCGCCGGGCCAACTGCGCCCAGACCGCAAAACCCATGTCCTTGCTGTCAATTTGTGCAACCTGCTCGGTCAGCAGCTCACAAGGGCTGGCTGCAAGGTCAGCAATTTCGGCTACAAGGGCCTCTATGCCGACTCGCGCAGCGACATAGCCAATGTGGTCAGTTGCCGATGCTGCGGTTCCCGCAATCGTCCCACCGGTACCCAGAATCACGATTTTTTTCTTCGTCATAAAACCCGTACTTGCAATTTTTTAAAAACTGGATAAAAATACAGCTACTGGATATTAAAACAGTCCAGACGATTGATAGCATCCATTTCTAGAAGTGCCCTGAATCACGTTCGGGTCACATTTGTGCCCCAAGGAGTCCAAACCATGAGTTTCAATGATTTTCCGGAAATGCCCAAACTCACTGCACGTCAGCAGCAAATCCTGGAGCTGATTCAAAGCGCCATCGTCCGCACTGGTGCGCCGCCGACCCGGGCCGAGATTGCAAACGAGCTGGGGTTTCGCTCTGCCAACGCTGCCGAAGAACACCTGCAGGCACTGGCGCGTAAAGGTGTCCTTGAACTTGTCAGCGGCACCTCCCGCGGCATACGCCTGCGCAGCGACACCCTCAGAACATTGAACGAATCACGCATCAAACAGTTTTCCCTGCCGTTGCAAAGCCTGGCCCAACTCGCCCTGCCTCTGGTGGGACGGGTTGCTGCTGGCAGCCCGATTCTCGCGCAGGAGCACATCGAGCAAACCTATTATTTCGAGAGCAGTCTGTTTCACAGGCAACCAGACTACTTGCTTAAAGTGCGTGGCATGAGTATGCGGGACATCGGCATCATGGACGGTGACCTGCTCGCCGTCAAACAGGCCAAAGAGGCCAAAAATGGGCAAATCGTTGTGGCACGCCTGGGTGATGAAGTAACCGTCAAGCGTTTTCGGCGTACCAAAAACACCATCGAGCTGCTGTCTGAAAACCCTGACTTCAAAACCATTGTGGTTGAGCCAGGTGAG
Source organism: Polaromonas sp. (assembly GCA_038902915.1). Taxonomy (GTDB): domain Bacteria; phylum Pseudomonadota; class Gammaproteobacteria; order Burkholderiales; family Burkholderiaceae_C; genus Polaromonas. The sequence goes on along the minus strand of JBCKNC010000048.1, from coordinate 750 downwards.
CCGTTCGAGCTTGAAGGCGTGGCTGTCGGCCTGATCAGAAACACCATGCTCATGTAGCCATCAAAAACCTCACCACGCATCAGGTGGCGGGCGTTTGATCAGTGCCTTGCTGTCCGAGCAGGATGAGGAGTGGATGACCGCAAAAATCTATCTGACCATGAAGCCCTGAGCGTTGCGAATCACCAACATCCAAAACTAAATCTCCAAAAATTATAGAAAAGAAGTTTTTTATCATTTTTGCTGTTATATTGATAAAACTGTTATTTAAACTGATTAAATAACAGAATCCGCCAATTCCCATCCGGGGAAAGGCGGCACCGCGCTAAATCTCCGAAAATTACAGAGAAGAAGTTGTTTATCCCTCGTATCAGGAGTTCATCATGGGAATCACCAGTTTTTCGACTCATTCTGGAGTCTCGGCTTGGGCCGCAGTTGTGGCACCGTTGCGAGGCCTGCTGTCGCTCTTTGTGCCGCAACAGGTAGCATCGGCAAATGCGGCTTCATTGCCCCGCCACACTTCACCGCATTATTCCCCGCTTCAAGCCACAAGCCACGCCCGTTCCATCGACAGTTCACGATGGCTCAGTGGTAATACGCAAGTGGCTTTAAAGCAGGTCTGCAACCCGGCGCAACAGCCCCGTACCAGCCGCTTGAAAATCGTACGCCAGTTTGAACCCGGCGTTGGCCCGACGTGCGCTGGCCGCATGGTTATTTCCGGGCGCATGGCAGATGTATGCGCCGAGCTGGATC
>JBCKNC010000047.1:0-19612 GCA_038902915.1 Polaromonas sp. | reverse complement strand
ACCGGCGGCGCCGACGTGGCCCCCACCGTGTTCGTCAAGGGCGCCCGCTACGACAAGATGATGGAAGCCTTCGGTGGCGTCGGCGTCCACGCCACGACCCCTGAGGAGCTGGCAAAGGCCCTGGAACAGGCGGTCGCGTCCGGCAAGCCGACCCTGATCAATGCCGTCATCGATGAAACCGCTGGCACTGAAAGCGGTCGCATCACCAGCCTGAACCCGCAGAGCGCGGCGAAGAAGAAGTAAGCCAGGGCGCGCCCCGGCGCAGGCCACGCAGCACACAATCCAGTAACCATCGCAAGGAGACATTGCATGAGCAAAGCATTAGACGGCGTCCGCATTCTGGACTTTACCCACGTCCAGTCGGGACCGACCTGTACGCAACTTCTGGCCTGGCTTGGCGCGGACGTCATTAAAGTTGAGCGCGCCGGCGAGGGCGATGCCACCCGCGGTCAGTTGCGCGATATTCCCGACGTGGACAGCCTGTATTTCACCATGCTGAACCACAACAAGCGTTCGATCACCCTCGATACCAAAAACCCGAAGGGCAAGGAAGTTCTCAACACGCTGATCAAGCAATGCGATGTGCTGGTTGAAAATTTTGCCCCTGGCGCGCTGGATCGCATGGGCTTCACTTGGGAACGTATCCAGGAGTTGAATCCACGCATGATCGTGGCGTCGATCAAGGGCTTTGGCCCGGGGCCTTACGAGGACTGCAAGGTTTACGAGAACGTGGCGCAATGCGCTGGTGGGTCGGCGTCGACCACCGGTTTTGACGATGGCCCGCCCATGGTCACCGGCGCGCAGATCGGCGACAGCGGCACCGGCATGCACCTGGCGCTGGGCATCGTCGCCGCGCTCTACCAGCGCAACACCACGGGGCGCGGCCAACGCGTGCTTGCAGCGATGCAGGACGCTGTGCTGAACCTTTGCCGCGTCAAGCTGCGCGACCAGCAGCGGCTGGAGCGTACCGGCACCATGCATGAGTACCCGCAATACCCGGACGGCAAGTTCGGCGAAGCGGTGCCGCGTGCCGGCAACTCGTCCGGTGGAGGCCAGCCCGGGTGGATCCTGAAGTGCAAAGGTTGGCAAAAAGATCCGAATGCCTACATTTATTTCATTACCCAGGCGCCCGTATGGGGAGCCATCTGCAAGGTCATCGGCGAGGAAGGCTGGATCACGGACCCGCATTACGCCACGCCGGCGGCCCGCCTGCCGCACCTGAAGTCGATTTTTGCGCGCATCGAGGAGTGGACCATGACCAAGACCAAGTTCGAGGCCATGGACATCCTGAACAAGTTCGACATTCCCTGCGGCCCGATCCTGTCGATGAAGGAAATCGCCGAAGAGCCGTCCCTGCGTGAAACGGGAACCATCGTCGAAGTCGACCATCCCACACGCGGCAAATATCTGACGGTAGGAAATCCGATCAAGATGTCCGACAGCGCGACAGAAGTCACCCGCTCTCCCCTGCTGGGCGAACACACCGAGGAAGTGCTGGCGCAACTGGGTTACAGCAAAGCGCAGGTAGCCGCGCTGCGTTCCGAGCGCGTGATCTAGTACTGCTCCAAAAATCGCAGCACCCCGTCAAGATTCACATGCCTATCGAGGCCACCATGACCAAAGACAAATCCAAGGTTAGACAAATTCTCGATGCCGTCAAAGCAGCGGGGAGAGACTCGCTGACCGCCCCCGAGGGCAAGCTGGTGTGCGATGCCTACGGCATTTCCGTACCGCAGGAGTGGGTCGTCACCACTGCCGCCGAGGCAAAAACGCTGGCCTCCACGATGGGTTTTCCGGTCGTGATGAAAATCGTCTCGCCGGACATCCTGCACAAGACCGAGGCGGGTGGCGTGATCGTGGGTGTCAACAGTGCCGAGGAAGCCGCCAGGAGTTTCGACGCCATCATTGCGAATGCCAAGAAGTACAAGGCTGACGCCGCCATCATCGGCGTGCAAATCCAGCAAATGATCAAAGGCGGCCAGGAGGTCATCGTCGGCGCCATCACCGACGACAGCTTTGGCAAACTGGTCGCTTTTGGCCTGGGCGGCGTTCTGGTGGAAGTACTCAAGGACATCACCTTCCGTCTGGCCCCGGCCACGAGGGACGATGCGTTGTCGATGCTGGACGGTATTCAAGCCGCTGAAATGCTCAAGGGTGTGCGCGGCGGCGACCCGGTTAACCGCGAAGCGCTGGCCGATCTGATCGTGGCAGTGAGCGAACTGGTCAGCGACTTCCCGGAAATTTCCGAGATGGACCTGAACCCGGTGTTCACCAGCAAAAATGGCGCCATCGCGGCCGACGTCCGCATCGTGGTTGATTTCGCAGTCAAAACGCCACGCCATCGCCCCGCCGAAAAAGACGTTCTGGCCAGCATGAACCGCATCATGCAGCCGAAGGCACTGGCCGTGATCGGCGCTTCTGCCGAAGACGGGAAGATCGGCAACTCGGTTATGAAAAACCTGATCAACGGCGGTTACAAGGGCGACATCTACCCAATCCACCCCAGGGCCGAGGAAATCATGGGCTACAAGGCCTACAAGAGCGTGAAGGACGTGCCCGGCGAGATCGACACGGCAGTGTTCGCCATTCCGGCCAAGTTCGTCGCCGGTGCGTTGATCGAATGCGGCGAAAAGAAAATTGCAGGTGCCGTGCTGATCCCTTCCGGATTTGCCGAGACCGGCAACCATGAAGGTCAGCAAGAATTGGTCGAGATCGGTCGCAAGTACAACATCCGCCTGATGGGGCCCAATATTTACGGCTTTTACTACACCCCCGCCAACCTGTGCGCCACCTTCTGCACGGCCTACGATGTCAAGGGCTCCGTGGCATTGTCTTCCCAGTCAGGCGGTATCGGCATGGCCATCATTGGCTTCAGCCGTTCCGCCAAGATGGGGGTATCGGCAATTGTCGGCCTGGGCAACAAGTCCGATATCGATGAAGACGATTTGCTGATCTTCTTTGAACATGACCCCAACACCAAGGTCATTGCCCAACACTGCGAAGACCTCAAGGACGGCCGCGCCTTTGCCGAGGTGGCCCGCCGCGTTTCCAAAAAGAAACCCATCATCATGCTCAAGGCCGGTCGCACGTCGGCCGGCGCCAAGGCAGCAAGTTCGCACACCGGCGCGCTGGCCGGTAACGACAAGATTTACGAAGATGTCCTCAACCAGTGCGGCGTGATCCGCGCGCGCAGCCTGCGTGATCTGCTCGATTTCGCCCGTGGCGTGCCGGTCCTGCCGACACCCAAAGGCGAGAACGTACTCATCATCACCGGCGCCGGGGGTTCTGGCGTGTTGCTGGCCGACGCCTGCGTCGACAACAAGCTGTCATTGATGGTGATGCCGCCCGACCTGGATGCGGCGTTCCGCAAGTTCATTCCGCCGTTTGGCGCGGCCGGCAACCCGGTGGACATCACGGGTGGTGAGCCACCCCTTACCTACAAAAACACCGTCAAACTGGGTTTGCAAGATGACCGCATCCATGCGCTTATTCTTGGCTATTGGCACACCATCGTCACGCCACCCATGGTGTTTGCAAAATTAATGGTCGAAGTACGCGATGAAATGCGGGCGCTGGGCATCGAGAAACCGATTGTGGCCTCGCTGGCCGGTGATGTTCAGGTAGAGGAAGCAGCACAGTACCTCTACGAGCACGGCATTCCGGCCTACGCCTATTCATGCGAAATTCCGGTAGCCGTTCTGGGCGCCAAATACAAGTGGGCACGCGGCGCTGGCCTGTTGTAGGCGGGGCGGTACGACACTTGCTGATCGAGCGCGGCGACGGTCGCCAGCGGGCGCCCTGGCGCGGCGGTCCGCGCGCCGGCCTGCTGGTTGCGCCGCGTGACCGGCCTGACTATGCGGGCGTGGCGCAACCGGGCGCCAGCGCGCAGCGCCGGATGTGAGGAGCCGGCCACGGCGACAAGACAATAGACGCTCATTTGCTACGGAGCGTGTAGGCTGGCCCCGCGCTGCGGGCCATCCGCCACTTAGGAGTTGACCATGACAACCGATCTACTGGTGCAATATCTCGGTCTGGCCAAAGCCGGTGCCAAGCCTTATCCGCAATGGCTGCGCAAGGATGGCGTGGCGCGCATCGACCTCACTGTGGACGGCGTTGCCGTTGCAGCGCAGGACGGCGACAGCATTCTGCTCGCGGCACGCCAGGCCGGCATCAGCATCCCGTCGATGTGCGCCGACCCGCGCATCAAAGCCAGCGGCGACTGCGGCCTGTGCGTGGTCGAAATCGACGGCGCCGCGCAACCGGTCAAGGCCTGCCAGACCACGGTCAGCGCCGGCATGCAGGTGGTCACAAACTCACCCGCACTGAGCGCGCTGCACAAGCCGATCCTGAACGGTTACCTCGGCAATCACAACGCGTACTGCCTGCCACCCTGCTCCTACAGTTGCCCGGCCGGCATCGACATTCCGGGCTACCTCGGTCTGATCGCGCAGAAGAAGTACGTCGAAGCGACGGCCTTGATCAAGGAAAAGCTGCCGCTGCCGCAGGTCATCGGCCGCGTCTGCCCCAGACCGTGCGAGAGCGTTTGCCGCCGAACGCAGGTGGACGAAGAGCAACCGGTCGCGATCTGCTCGCTCAAGCGTTTTGCCGCTGATCGCGCGCGCGAACTCGGCGCCATGACGCAGCCGAAACCGAAAGCAGCCAGCGGCAAGAAGGTCGCTGTCGTTGGTGCCGGTCCGGCCGGCCTGACCACCGCCTATTACCTGGCGCTGGAAGGCCACCAGGTCACGCTGCTGGAGGCGCAGGAAGCCGCCGGCGGCATGTTGCGCTACGGCATACCACCATACCGCCTGCCGAATCAGGTGCTCGACGATGAGATCAACGACATCCTGGCGCTCGGCGTCGAACTCAAGCTCAATCAGCGGCTGGGCCGCGACTACCTGCTTGAGTCGCTGACCGATAGCCATGACGCCGTGTTTATCTCGATCGGTGCCTGCACCGGCAAGATGGCGCGCGTCAAGAATGAAAATGCGCCGGGCGTGATGTCGGCGGTTGATTTTCTGGCGAAAGCCAACCGGGGCCAGCGTTTCGATCTTGGCCAGAACGTCGTCGTCATTGGCGGCGGCTTCACCGCCGCAGATGCCGTGCGCACGGCACGCCGCATGGGCGTTCCGAATGTCACGCTGTCGTATCGCCGCTCGCGCAAGGAGATGCCGGCCAGCCCGCATGAAATCCACGACTGCGAAGTCGAAGGCGTGGTGCTCGACCTGCTGTCGGCACCAGTCGAAGTAAAAGTCAACGAAGCTGGCCGCGCAGTGGGTCTCATTTGCCAGCGCATGCGCCTGGGCGAACCGGATGCCAGCGGGCGGCGCAGCCCGGAGCCGATACCCGGCTCCGAATACCTGATTCCGGCCGACACCATCCTGCAGGCGATCAGCCAGGATGTGGATGTCAAGAGCCTGCAAATCGACAACATCGGCACCACCCGCTGGGGCAGCATCGAGGTCGATGAAGCCACCATGAAGACCAACCTGCCCGGCATCTTCGCTGGCGGCGACGCGGCGCTGGGCGCCGCGACTGCAGTCGAGGCCATCGGTCAGGGGCGCCGTGCCGCATTCGCCATCGACGCGTATCTGAGAGGTGCGGACGACCGCACCATCGCCAGGGTCATCGAGATCGAAAGGCCGAAGTTTTTCGACATCGGCGCGCATCCGAAGCAGCACGCAAAGCTGGCTGTCATGCCGGTGCTGCCAAAGGAGAAACGTGTCTCGTTCTTCGGCAAGGACGTGGCCCCGGGCGATACCGGTGCAGTATCAGCCTGCGGCGCCTACGCTGAAGTCGAACTGGGATTTACCGAAGCGCAGGCGATCACAGAAGCCGAGCGCTGCCTGCAGTGCGTCTGCCAGGCCGCCGGCAGTTGCGACCTGCAGAAATATTCGCTCGAATTCGGCGCCGGCACGAAGGAATATGTCGGGCCACGGGCAGCGGTCGGCAAGCGCTGAGGCCAGGCCGCGGCTGACCGAAGACAGAACCAAGGACGATAGTCACCATGACTACAAGCCAGACACCAGATCGAGACTGCGCCGTTGCCCAAGCGCTCAAAGACAACTATGTTCAGGGGCACAAGGCGCCGCATTCGCTGAATGAGCCGGTGCTGCGCGGCGACGACGCGATCCAGGGTTTTTTCACGCCGCTGCGCTCGCTGCCGTTCTTCGAGCTGAACAAGGAGAAATGCATCCAGTGTCTGGACTGCGTGCGCATTTGCGACGAGGTGCAGCACCGCAGCGTTTACACGGTGGACAACTTCGGTTACCCGGCGCTGGTCAGCGACACGCATGACTTCCGCGACACCGAATGCAACAACTGCGGCCAGTGCGTCAGCGCCTGCCCGACTGGCGCGCTGCGCAACCTGTCGGACATGGGCGTCATGCTCGCAGCCAAGCGCGAAAAAGTCACGACCACATGCAGCTACTGCGGCGTCGGCTGCGCGATGAACCTCGAAGTGGAAAACAACAAAGTTGTCGCTGTCAGCGGTGCATTCGTTTCGGATGCGAACGAGGGCAACCTGTGCGTGAAGGGCCGCTTCGGCATGGAATTCATTCACAGCAAGGACCGTCTGACCAGACCATTGATTCGCCGCGGTGGAAAGAACAGCCCGCTGGAAGAAGCGAGCTGGGACGAAGCGATCCGGTTTGCGGCCGATTCTCTGAAGGCAGTCAAAGACAAGCATGGCTCTGCTGCGATCGGTGGCTTGACCTCTGCGCGCGCAACCAACGAAGACAACTACGTATTCCAGCGCTTCGTCCGCACCGCACTCGGCACCAACAACATCGACCATTGCGCGCGACTGTGCCACATGGCGTCTGTAGTCGCTCTCCAGATGTCGGTCGGCAGCGGCGCACCGAGCGCATCGACGCCGGACATCCGTCTGGCTGACGCGTTCATCATCGCCGGCTCGAACACGACCGAAACCCACCCGGTCATTTCGAGCGCGATCATGAAAGCCAAGTACGAGGGTGGCGCACGCATCGTCGTGATCGACCCACGCCGCATCGAAATGGTCAACCATGCCGACGTCTGGCTGCGCCCGCGCCTGGGCACCAACGTCGCCGTCATGAACGGTCTGGCACATGTGATGCTGGAAGAGGGATTGGCCAACCAAGCCTTCATCCAGTCGCGTACCCAGGATTTCGACAAATTCCGCGAATCGGTGAAGAAATACACGCCGGAATATGTTGAGCAGATCAGCGGCGTTCCCGCCGACCGTCTGTGCGAAGCGGCCCGCATCTACGGCAAGGCCAAGCGCGGCATGCTGCTGTGGGGCATGGGCATGACGCAACATTTGACTGGCGTGGACGCCTGCCTTGCGCTGTGCAACCTGTTCCTGATGACCGGACATCTCGGCAAGCCAGGCGCAGGCTTCATTCCGATTCGCGGCCAGAACAACGTGCAGGGTTGCAGCGACATGCAGGGCATGGACAACGCACTGCCCGGTAATCATGGCATTAACAATCCCGAGCATCGTGCCAAGTTCGAAAAAGCGTGGTGCGCGCCGCTGCCGACCAACCCGTACCTGACATTGGTCGAAATGGAAGAAGGCGCGCTGCACGGCACCATCAAGGCTCTGTACATCATGGGCGAAAACCCGATGGGCAGCAGCCCTAACGTGAATGAAGTCGAGGCAGGCCTGAAAAACCTGGAATTCCTCGTGGTTCAGGACATGTTCCTGTCTGAAACCGCCAAGCTGGCCGACGTCGTGTTCCCGGTCTGCAGCTTTGCCGAGAAGGATGGCACCTACACCAACACCGAGCGTCGCGTGCAGCTTGTGCAAAAGGCCATTCCGGAGGTCGGCGAATCTCGCCCCGACTGGAAGGTGGTCTGCGACATTTCCGCTGCGATGGGTTATCCGATGCCGTACACCAGTTCGGCGCAGGTGATGGAAGAAATCGCATCGCTGGTTCCGTCCTACGGCGGCATTCGCCACGAACGCTTGCACAACGGCGGCCTGCAGTGGCCGTGCTACGATGAAAATCATCCAGGCACGCGCTACCTGTACGCCGAGAACTTCCCGACTGCGAGCGGCCTCGGCAAGTTCCACGCGGTGGGGTACGCCGATTCCGGCGAGCATGCGAGCGACGATTTCCCCCTGATGCTGTCCACCGGACGCCTGCTGGAGCATTACCATACCGGCACAATGACGCGCCGCAACCGCGGCCTTGATCTCATGAAGCCTGAAGGCGAGGTAGAAGTGCATCCGGAAGATGCCCGCCGCTTCAATGTGGCGCATGGTGAGAAGGTGCGCCTGGTGTCCCATCACGGTGCCGTGGAAGTCAAGGTGAAAGTGACCGAGCGTTCCCCGGAAGGGCTGATTTTCTATCCGTTCCACTTCGCAGAAGCGTCCGCCAACAGACTGACCGGCAGCACGTCGCTGGACAAGCAGTCCAAGACACCAGCCTTCAAACGCTCTGCGGCAAGGATCGAAAAGATCGCCTAGACTGGCTGGCTGCTGAAATACCTCAGATACACCTTCGATATTCTTCAGGAGAATCAAATGAGCAAATATGTAGAGAACCCCCTTCACTTCGCCGCGGACTGCGTGCTGACAAATGGGCAATGCGCGATCATTCGAGAAAACATTCTTTTCCTCGACGACGGAAAAGAAGATACGGCTGTTACTTTTCTGGAAAGGAAATGCGGAAATGTAGTGATCATTCCAGATACGTCGAACAAAGGGCAGGCCTTGCTGTACCACACCAGTTGTGATCGCTTGACTGATCTGGTCAATCAGTTATTTCAGGATCATCTGGAAGCACCAGCGAGCTTGCCGCAATCCGATTCAGAAATGACGGTCGGTGAGTTGCACCGCCGATGTGTCACTCTTTCCTATGATGATTGCAAACTAAAGGTCGAAGGCTTCAGTTTCTAGAGCGTCTAATGGACAATCTCGGTTCAAAACACTTGACGGTGGCAACTGGCCCGCTGAATTTCTGAACCCCGCCAAAATCACAGAAAACAGGCGGCAGCACCCGGAAGTCACCAGAAGTGTGGTTTTTATGGTTGTCGCACAAATCACAAGTGGCAAATTTGATGTGGCTGGTATTCGGCATTTTTCGGGCATCTTTTTTTGATAAAGAAACCTGCATTGTGCGTTGCCTGCAAACCAGTGTGTTGATGCGCTGGCCATGCAGTGTGCTCCAGGCCACGCATAGCGACAGACATTGGGCTACCAACGGGCACGCTGCCCCGGCATACCGCGACTAGCCACGAAATGCTGAATGCTGGCGCGGTGTTAATGGCGCTACCTCCTGTGCTGCGTGAGCATGAGGCCGCACGTGAACCCTGAAAACCGGGGCTTTTATTGGGCGGGCAACAGCATTTTTTGCGGCTCTCGCAAATGCACAAGGCATTACTTCTGCACCCGTTTTTTCTGGCAAAAATCACCTCGCCACCCCGCATTGTGCGCTTGCAAAGCAGGCTCTCAGGGGCAGCGTTTTCGATTCCTCAAAATGAGTCTGCAACACAAAGGCGCAAAAAAAGTGCTTTTCCCCTATGAAAACACGGTTTTCTCCAGTAGCATCCGCAATGCCGCTGGTGAGTAGTTATCTCTGGCGGTGATTTATCAACTTCTAGAAGGAAAATCAATCATGGCAACTGCAAAAAAAGCACCGGCTAAAAAAGCGCCTGCAAAAAAGGCTGCTCCGGCAAAGAAAGTAGCTGCGAAGAAAGCAGCTCCAGCAAAAAAGGCAGCCGCTAAAAAGGCTCCTGCGAAAAAGGCAGCCGCTAAAAAGGCTCCTGCAAAGAAAGTTGCGGCCAAAAAGCCAGCAGCTAAAAAAGCGCCCGCCAAAAAGCGTGTACCCAATGCAGCGTTTATGAGACCGCTGACATTGAGCGCCGCACTGGCAGCCGTGGTGGGCGATAAGCCTCTGCCACGTACCGAGATCGTCCGCAAGCTGTGGGCCTACATCAAGTCCAACGGCCTGCAGGACAAGGTCAACAAGCGCATGATCAACGCCGACGAAAAGCTCCGTGCCGTATTCGGCAAGGCGCAAGTGTCGATGTTCGAGATGGCTGGCCTGATCGGCAAGCACGTTAAGTAATTGAGCTTTTGCTGAAATTAAAAAGGCCGGTTTTTACCGGCCTTTTTTATTCAACTCAGCGTAAGCTCAAAAATTTCCGCTAGACCCATGAGCCAAACTCTCAAACTTGGTGATGCGGCTAATAAACGCCAGCTTGACCACGCCGGTCGGGCCATTGCGATGCTTACTGATGATGATCTCGGCAATGCCTGGCTCTTTGCAGGCGTCCTTGGTGTAGTACTCGTCGCGGTAGATGAACATGATGATGTCGGCGTCCTGCTCGATGGCGCCGGACTCGCGCAGGTCGCTCATCATGGGGCGTTTGTCGGTGCGTGACTCAACCCCCCGACTTAGCTGCGATAGCGCAATGACGGGGCATTGCAGCTCTTTGGCGAGCATTTTCAGGCCGCGTGAAATCTCGCCAACTGCTGTGGCACGGTTTTCTTCGCTCATGCTGCTTGAAACGCTCATCAGTTGCAGGTAATCGACCACGATCAAACCGAGCTTGCCGCACTGCCGCGCCAGCCGCCTGGCTTTGGCGCGCAGTTCGCTAACCGTTAAGCCCGGCGTTTCGTCGATATGCAGCGAGATGTTGCGCAGCTTTTCAATCGCCTCAGTCAGGCGCGGCCACTCTTCGTCAGTCAGCTTGCCGGTGCGCAAATGGGTCTGGTCAATGCGGCCAATCGAGCCGACGATACGCACCGCCAACTGGGAGGCGCCCATTTCCATCGAAAACACCGCGACTGGCAAACCTTCATTGAGTGCGACGTGCTCGGCGATGTTGATCGCCAGTGCGGTTTTGCCCATGGACGGACGGGAGGCAAGAATGATCAGGTCCCCCGCCTGAAACCCCGATGTCCTGCTGTCAAGGTCGTAAAACCCGCTGGGCACGCCGGTGATATCGTTCGGGTTTTCCGACATCTCGGTCACGCGGTCCAGCAGGCTCACCACCAGGGTGTCCATGCTCTGAAAGCCCTGCTTCATGCGCGAGCCCTGCTCGCCGATGTTGAATATCTTCTGCTCGGCCTCGTCAAGAATCATGGCCACGGCCTTGCCCTGCGGGTTAAAGGCGTTGGTGGCAATCTCATCACTGGCAGACACCAGCTTGCGCAGGATAGAGCGCTCGCGCACGATCTCGGCATAGCGGCGGATATTGCTGGCGCTCGGCACATATTGCGCGAGTGAATTGAGGTAGCTCAGACCGCCAACCTCGTCGGCCTTACCCTGGTTTTGCAGGTGCTCGTAGACCGTGATCACGTCAGCCGGTTTGGTGGCGTTGATGAGCGCGCCGACTGCGGCATAAATCAGCTTGTGCTCGGCGCGGTAAAAGTCCTGGTCGGTCAGCAAGTCGCCGACGCGGTCCCAGGCATCGTTGTCGAGCAGCAGGCCGCCCAGCACGCTGGATTCGCCTTCAATCGAGTGCGGCGGTATGCGCAACTGGGCGATCTGTTTATCGGGTGTGTATCGGGAATCGTCGAAGGGGGAAAGTACGGCAGACATGGAATTCCTTGAGGGTGCTAAATACTACGCCAACCACGGAAAAATACCGTGGATAAGGTTGTGCATAAACTGGGTAAATTCGGTGGAAATGCAGCATGGAGATGTGCATAACGCCGGGACTGCGCGGGCATGAAAAAACCGGCCATGAAAAAAGCCGCTCAGTGAGCGGCTTTTTCAAAGAGCTTAAGAGCTTAAGCTGTTTCGCCGTATACCGTCACGGTGATGTCCACTGCCACGTCGGTGTGCAGGGCAACCGTTACAGGGTGGTCGCCAACGGTCTTCAGCGGGCCGTTAGGCATACGGATTTGCGACTTGGCAACCGCGAAGCCCTGCTTGGTCAGTTCGGCAGAGATGTCATGGTTGGTGACAGAGCCAAACAAACGGCCGTCAACACCGGCTTTTTGCGTCAGCTTGATGGTGGTACCACCGAGCTTTTCGCCCTGGGCCCGCATTTCGGCAAGCTTGGCGGCGGCAACTTTTTCAAGTTCGGCGCGCTTGGCTTCAAACTCTGCCTTGTTGCTGGCAGTGGCGCGGCGGGCGCGGCCAGAAGGAATCAGGAAGTTACGTGCGTAGCCGTCTTTGACCTTGACGATTTCGCCCAGATTGCCGAGGTTGACGACTTTGTCGAGCAGAATGATTTGCATGGTCGTGTCTCCTTACAGGCTACGGTGCTGGTCGCTGTACGGCAGCATCGCAAGGAAGCGCGCGCGCTTGACAGCGGTGTTGATCTGGCGCTGGAAAATCGCGCGCGTGCCGGTCAGGCGTGCGGGAATAATCTTGCCGGTTTCAGCGATAAAATCACGCAGGGTGTCGATGTCCTTGTAGTCGATTTCTTCGACACCGGCAGCGGTGAAGCGGCAAAAGCGCTTGCGCTTGAACAGCAGTGATTGTGTGTTGCGCTTGGGGCGCTTGTCTTTGTTGAAACGTTTCGGTCCGGGCATGATGGACTCCTTAAATTTGAGTAATCGATGTAAGCGGGTTTATGGCTTGGATGTGTAAAACAATGCTTTTGCTGGTACGTGCGTTGATCAAAAAACCGGTGAACATGTGAGGCTTGCCCAGTTCAAGCTGGCCTGCAATTTCGGCCAGCGCTCCAAAAGCAACTGCTCTGACTGTTAACTTGACCTGTCTTGGCATTCCACCTTCAACCATTTCAGACTCGTGTTCGAGTACCAGGTTGAGGGCGGAGATTCCAGCGGGCGTGTAGCGCAGAGGCTTTGCCTCGGCGATGCACGCGGTCAGTCTGACCTGGTTTACCTGGTTCAATGATTGATCAGTTGGCGGCGTACTCAGCTTGCTGGGTCTTGCGCGCTGCTTCGCGTTCGACGTTGCGCATCATCAGGGATGGGCCGGTTTCGGCTTTCTTCTTGACAACGGTCAGGTGGCGCAGCACGGCATCGTTGAACTTGAACGCATGTTCAATTTCTTCCATCACGGCCTGGCTGGCTTCGATGTTGATGCACAGGTAGTGGGCTTTGGCCAGTTTCTGGATCAGGTACACCAGTTGGCGGCGGCCCCAGTCTTCAACACGGTGGACAGTGCCACCGCCGGCGGTAATCATGCCCTTGTAACGTTCCAGCATGGCTGGGACTTGCTCGCTTTGATCCGGATGGATCAGCAAGACGATCTCATAATGACGCATAAACTCTCCTTGTGGTTGAATATTAGCCACCCCAGCGTCGGGTCGGGTGTGGCAAGGCAAGCCCTGCATTATAGCGTGCTAGTGGCCAATTGCTTCCAGGTACCAATCACGGTGTCCGGGTTGAGTGAAATCGAGCCAATGCCTTCGTCCTTGAGCCACTGGGCCAGATCCGGGTGGTCGCTGGGGCCCTGGCCGCAAATGCCGACGTATTTGCCTTGGCGCTTGCAGGCCGCAATCGCCATGCGCAGCAGCGCCTTGACGGCGGGGTCACGTTCGTCAAAGTCTTGCGCCAGAATCTCCAGGCCGGAGTCCCTGTCGAGGCCGAGCGTGAGCTGCGTCAAGTCGTTCGAGCCAATCGAAAAGCCGTCAAAGTATTCGAGGAACTGGTCGGCCAAGATGGCGTTGCTGGGCACCTCGCACATCATGATAATTTTGAGGCCGTCCTGGCCACGCTTCAAGCCATGCTGCGCCAGCAGCTCAGTCACAGCCTTGGCCTGGCCCAGCGTGCGAACAAACGGCACCATGACCTCAACATTGGTCAGGCCCATGTCATTGCGCACGCGCTTGAGCGCTTCGCACTCCATCGCAAAGGCTTCGGCAAAATCGGGGCTGAGGTAACGCGATGCGCCGCGAAAACCGAGCATCGGATTTTCTTCTTCCGGCTCGTAGCGCGAGCCACCAATCAGCTTGCGGTATTCATTCGACTTGAAGTCCGATAGCCGCACGATCACCGACTTGGGCCAGAAAGCCGCGCCAATCGTGGCAATGCCTTCGGCCACCTTGTCAACATAAAAAGCACGCGGCGAGGCATGGCCACGGGCCACGCTTTCAACCGCTGTTTTAAGGTCGGTATCAATATTCGGGTAGTCGAGAATCGCCTTGGGGTGTACGCCAATGTTGTTGTTGATGATGAACTCCAGCCGCGCCAGGCCGACGCCGTGATTGGGTATCTGGCAGAAGTCAAAGGCCAGTTGCGGGTTGCCGACGTTCATTGTGATTTTGATGTCGATGGGCGGCATCTCACCGCGCTGCACTTCGGTTATTTCGGTCTCCAGCAGGCCGTCGTAAATGTTGCCAGTGTCGCCCTCGGCGCAGCTCACCGTGACCAGCATACCGTCCTTCAATTGCTTGGTCGCATCACCGCAGCCGACCACCGCCGGAATGCCCAGCTCGCGCGCAATGATGGCGGCGTGGCAGGTGCGGCCACCACGGTTGGTGACGATGGCACTGGCGCGCTTCATCACCGGCTCCCAGTTCGGGTCGGTCATGTCGGTCACCAGCACATCGCCGGGCTGCACCTGGTCCATGTTCTTGATGTCGTGAATAACCCGCACCGGGCCGCAACCAATCTTCTGGCCGATGGCGCGGCCAACTGAAAGAATAGCGCCCCTGGCCTGATTCGCCTTGAGCTTGTAGCGCTGCTCGGCCTTGCCCTTGGACTGGCTCTTGACCGTCTCGGGGCGGGCTTGCAGGATGTAGAGCAAGCCGTCGGTGCCGTCCTTGCCCCACTCGATGTCCATCGGGCGGCCGTAATGGGTTTCAATCATCAGCGCGTACTTGGCGAGTTGCTCAACATCTGCATCAGTCAATGAATAACGGTTGCGCAACTCAGTTGGTACGTCGGTGGTTTTGACCAGCTTGCCGCTGGATTTTTTTTCGTCCGCCGTGGTGAACTCCATCTGCAGCAGCTTGCTACCGAGGTTGCGGCGGATCACGGCGCGTTTGCCAGCCCGCAACATCGGCTTGTGAACATAAAACTCGTCGGGGTTTACCGCACCCTGCACCACCGCTTCACCCAGGCCGTAGCTGGACGTGATGAAGACCACGTCTTCAAAACCGCTTTCAGTGTCGATGGTGAACATCACGCCCGCCGCGCCCTTGTCGCTGCGCACCATGCGCTGCACACCGGCTGACAGCGCCACGTCTGAATGCGCAAAGCCCTGGTGTACGCGGTAGCTGATGGCGCGGTCGTTGTAGAGCGATGCAAACACCTCTTTCATCTTGTGCAGCACGTCTTCAATGCCAACCACGTTCAAGAAGGTTTCCTGCTGTCCGGCAAACGACGCATCGGGCAGGTCTTCGGCGGTGGCGGACGAGCGCACTGCGAAGCTGGCGTGGCTGTTGTCTCCACACAGCGTTTTGAAAGCGCCCCGCACGGCCGTTTCAAAATCAGCCGGGAAAGGTTGTGCTTCAACCAGTGCGCGGATTTTGCTGCCCGCTTCACCGAGCGCCTTGATGTCGTCGGTGTTGAGTGCATCGAGCACTGCGTTAATTTTTTTGTCCAGCCCGTCATGCGCCAGAAACACGCGAAACGCATGGGCTGTGGTGGCAAAACCAGTCGGCACGCGGACGCCGTCAGGGCCGGTCGGCAGTTGCGAGATCATCTCGCCGAGGCTGGCGTTTTTACCGCCTACTGCCTCTACATCACTGATTCTCAAATTTTCAAACGCTACGACTAATGCGGCCTTATCAAACAGCTTGGACATGAAAATACTCCGGGAGGTTTAAAAACCGGCAATACCATCACGCGCGGCAGGCAACCTTGTTGTTGTTCGAGGGGGTTGGTGCGGGGCATGACGTGAGAATCTGGATAATGCTTTTCATTGTACGGGGGCTTATGGGGGCTACTGGTTGCGGGTTTCCAAATCCACTCGAAACCCGCAACCAGTAGATAGAGAACAGTTGCCACTACGTCATCGATTGGAACTTCCATGAAGATCGCTCTCGCATTAGCGCTGGGCACGGCCCGGAAAACGTGACACGGTTGCGTCGCTTCGCCGTGGGCGTGATCAAAAGCTTCATCAAGAACAAGACCAGCGTCGCAGAGAAAATTCGCCAGCTGCACCGAAGCACTCGACTGGTCTTCGACTATCTGCGAATGACAAAAAATTCCACACGAACGTGCGCGACCGCCTCAGGTTAGAACAAATTCACCGTGCCCGAGGAAGTTGTTCGTATGTTCGGGGCGGCCCGTGCCGTGCGCGAGTTTGTTTTTCGCGTCCTTCCTTGATCTAGATCAAGGGCAAGGCAGCAGCGGGTGCCGAGAATTCACCTGTTCATCGTTGAAATTTCACCCAAGGAGACCTATTTTGTCGCAACCCGATCCCACCCCTGTATCGCCACCCGCAAGCGACGACCCCAACGTGCCGGCGCCGCTGATGCAGACAGAGGTGCCCATGATTGGCGCACCGACCTCATTGCCCCGCCGTCACCTGCTGGCCATCAGCACCAGCGCACTCGCCGCTGCAGGACTGGCAACCTGGACCCATGAAGTCATGGCTCAGACTGCTGCGGTGACCGCCAAGCCGCTGCCCGCGACAGCGGGTCGTGCCGATAAGCTGCCACGCGTCACACAAAAGCTGGTGGCACCGCCTTTTGCACCGGAGCATGATCAAGTTGCCAAAGGCGGCCCCAAGGTTGTGGCAGTGCGCATGACCACTGATGAAAAACTCATCACAATTGCACCGGATGGTACAAAATGCTGGGCCTTGACTTTCAACGGCACCGTACCCGGTCCGCTGATTGTGGTGCATGAGGGCGACTATGTCGAAGTCACCCTCGTCAATCCAAAGACCAGCACGATGCCGCACAACGTTGATTTTCATGCGGCAACCGGTGCCTTGGGTGGAGCAGAGTTGACGTTGGTGGCGCCTGGCGAGGAAGTGGTCATACGCTGGAAGGCACTCAAGACAGGCGTATTCGTTTATCACTGCGCTCCGGGTGGAGTCATGATTCCGTTTCACGTCATTTCCGGAATGAGCGGCGCCATTATGGTGCTGCCGCGCGGTGGTCTGACAGATAACAAAGGCAAGCCGGTACGCTACGATCGGGCTTATTACATTGGCGAACAGGATTTTTACGTTCCCAAAGATAAGGCTGGAAAATACAAATCCTACGCCAAACCCCTCGAAGGTATGGCTGAGATGCTGGAGTTGGCGAAGGGACTCATCCCGACCCACGTAGTTTTCAATGGCGCAGTAGGTGCGCTGACCGGAGCCAATGCGCTCAAGGCAAAAGTGGGTGAGAAAGTGCTGTTCATTCACTCCCAGGCAAACCGTGATTCCCGTCCGCACCTGATTGGCGGCCATGGCGACCTGGTATGGCAAGGCGGTTCGTTCAACGACCCACCCATAACCAATCAGGAGACCTGGTGGGTTCCAGGTGGTGCTGCGGTTGCTGCGCTGTATGAATTCCGCATGCCCGGGCTATATGTGTATCTGAATCACAACCTGATTGAAGCAGTGCTTCTGGGAGCTGCTGCGCACATGAATGTCGAAGGCAAATGGGACGACGACATCATGAAACAACTCAAAAAACCAACGCCTTCGAAATAAACCTTCATCAAGGGCAGTGCTACAGCCCGGTGTTCACATGCCTTTTGTGCCGGGGGCGGAAAAACCTTGGGGATTCAGATCGCCACATCAGGGAAAGTACGACATCAGAGTGGCGTAGGCATTACAGAAAACCCCACGACGGCGAGCGCGTGAGCGCCACGCCCACGATGTAAGCGACGCTGAGCAATGCCGCCACAAAAAACGGCAGCCGCTGCCCTTGCGGCGTGTTTTTCCCCAGCGCCCGCATCCCGAGCAGGATGTAGGCCAGCAGCGCCAGCACCTTGGCCGTGAGCCAGGTCTCCACGAACGGGTATTGGCCGATGCGCCAGGCCAGCCACACCGCAGAACCCAGCAGCACCGTGTCGATCACATGCGGTGCCACACGCAGCAGCAGCCACTGACGCCACGGCCGCGCCAACAGTTCCAACGTGCCGCGTAACACGAACAGGCTGACACTGATGACCACGCAGGTCACGTGCAAGTATTTCACCCAAAGATAGTCCATGGCGAGGTAGTCCACGCAGATCGCTTCGAATCAGACGCCGCTGACTTCAACCGTCCTTGCCGTCAAGCCGGGTCTGCATCAACCAGGGCGTGAACAGCCACAGGTAGATCACAAACGCCGCGCTCCAGGCCACAGTGGCCGCCACCAAGGCAGGCACGTACAACGAAGGCGCCAGCAAGGGCACCAGCACGCGCAGCACTGCGGTGCTCATCACCAATGCGTAGGCCAGCACCTCAGGCCTGGACGCCATCAACGGTCGTCCGGTGTGCCCGCGCGCAGTGCGCGTGATCATGCCGATGATGAGACCGCCGGTGGCACCGATTGCCAGCGCGTGTACCCCCGCCGAGACCGGCACCAGGCTGAGTTGGGCCAGCGCCAGCAGCGCCAGCCCCACAGGTATCCAGGCATAGGCCGCATGCAGAATCCACAAAATCGGGTGCTTTGCAGTGACCTCCGGTCGCCAGTTCAGCAACCGCCTCACGTGCAGCACACTGGCGAGTGCGAGCACGATCAGACCGACAACGCTGGCAGGCGCAAACACCCAGAGTGCCAGACCCAGACCGGTGGCGCCCAGCGTGACACGCTCAATCCAGGGGGTGGCGACGAGCTTGAGCCCCGGTGTGACACTCATGGTGAAGGCCGGAATGACGCGCCCGGCCATCACGCACTCGATCATCACGATCAGCGCCAAACCGGCATACAGCGGCGTGATGGCGGGCACTGCCAGCACGCCCAAAGTTGCCAGGTGAAACACCAGGTTGGCGCACGCCAGCAGCGCCAGTATCAGGGCCAGCGGCAGGTTGCGGTGATTGCGCGCACGCAGCAGCAAGGTGACAAGAATGGCCGCCACCAGCGGCAACAAGGCGATGTCCAGCACGGCATACAGCGCATAGGGCCCGGTGACCGATGCCACCCGTGCTGCCAGCCACAACAGGGTCAGCGCCCCCAGCCAGGGGCCGCGCGGGGTGGCAAGCCCGGTCCAGGCTTTGCCTGCGGTCATCAAGAAGCCCACGATGATGGCCGCTGCGAAGCCAAACAGCATCTCGTGCACATGCCACAGCATGGGCGGCACGCTCAGGCCCAGCGGCAGCTGACCGAGGAACATGGCCACCCACAAGGGCACGCTCAGAGCGGCCAGCAGCGCACCGCCAATGTAGAACGGTCGAAAACCCAGGCGCAGCAGGGGCAGGCCTTTGGGCAAGAGTGCAGCGGCTTTGACTTCGCTGAAAAGGGGCAAGGTATCTGGTTTCATGGCGGCAGGATCGGTGAAAACGGGAAGGGATTCGATACTCATAACGGAATAGCGAGCTGTTCGTCGATTCGTTTGAGGGCGGCGTTGACGGCGGTAAGTTTTTGTCCGGCATCTTGCAACTCCTGTGCGTTGTATGGCCGGGCCTTGGGGGCCAGCAACCAGTTTTTAATTATCATCCTGAAACGACGGCGTGCTGCCCATGGCCCTCGACCCATGGCCCTCGACCGCAGTCCGCTTGGCGCCTGACAGCAAGCCCACCTCATCAGCCCCACGCCGGAAACCCCTTGCACAAAATCGCCTTGCGAATCGGGTCGGTCAACCGCAAATCCAACACACCGCACCCCT
>JBCKNC010000046.1:0-20025 GCA_038902915.1 Polaromonas sp. | reverse complement strand
GATCGCGGGAACAAACGTGAAACTCGCGCAGCGAGACTTTGCCCCCTCTCCCTCGGGTGGAGGGCTGGGGTGGGGAAAATGGTCATGGCAAGTTTCATTATCAGGGGTGGCGCAATTGCCATGGCCGTTAAAGGCAGCCATCAATGCCAAGCCGAACATTTCACAAAAACCAAGTCGCCCTTTGTAGGAGCGGCCTTGGCCGCGAATTGCCGTGTTACTACCGAACCAGTGTTTCTCGCGGCCAAGGCTGCTCCTACAGGTAGTATTCACATTTTTATGAAATATTCGGGTTAATATAAAAAAATCACCATCCCATGTTCAACATACTCAGTTTCCTGCCTCCCCCCCCCTGAAACGAGCCTCATTTACGAAGGCTCCTACAGCCCAATATGGGTCATCATCTCCGTACTTCTCGCCATATTCGCATCCTATGCGGCACTGAGTGCCTCTGCCCGGATCAAGCATTCCCATAACACCACATCCAGGCTGACCTGGGCATTGATCAGTGCGTTCACGCTGGGCGTCGGCATCTGGGCAATGCATTTCGTCGGCATGCTGGCATTCAGCCTGTCCCACGCGATCGAATACGACCTGTTCATCACGCTGATTTCAATGGTTCCAGCCATCCTGGCCAGCGGCGTAGCTTTGGACGTCGCCTGGCATGGAGGAAAACGTTTATCAATAGGAGTTCGCAGCGTCCTGCTCGGCGCAGGCATCGGAACCATGCACTATACGGGGATGGCCGCCATGCGACTGGATGGTTTCGTGCGTTACGACCCATCCTTATTCGCATTGTCGATCTTCGTGGCCGTCGCGCTGTCCTATCTCGCATTGCGTGTAAAAAGCGGGATGGTCCGCTTGAAGAAGTGGCATGATGCGCTGGTCGCTGTCATCATGGGCGGTGCGATATCGGGCATGCATTACACCGCCATGTCCGCAGCCTACTTCGTGCCGGGTGACGTGGCCGCATGGCCTCCCACCGTCTTCACCACCAACACCCTCGCCATCGCCGTCACCCTGACTACTGCCTTTCTGGCGCTGGGCGCATTGGCCCTCGCCGCCATTTCACGCAACCGCGAGATGACGGGCCAGCTTCGCGACAGCGAAGAACGTTTCCGCTCAGTATTTGAATATTCCAAAGTAGGAATGTGCATACAGGATGATGGCAGATATTTGGATGTCAATCCTGCCTTTGTCGAGATGACGGGTTATTCAGAAGAAGAGTTACTGCGTTGCAGCGTGGCGGACATCACTCACCCGGACGATGCTGAATCAGGTACGGCGCTGCGAGCGACTTTGCTGACAGGGGCGATCAAGCATTTTCATAGGGAGAAAAGATACATCCGCAAGGACGGCAGTACCTTATGGGCAGATGTGACAATCTCTGTAGGGCGGGATGATGCCGGAAAGCTCCTATCTGTTATCGGGATCATCCAGAACATCACCGAGCGCAAGCGGACGCAAGACGAAATCCTGCGCCTCAATGCCAGCCTTGAAGAGCGGGTGCAGCAGCTACAAAGCCAACAGGAAGAACTGCGCCAGAGCAACGAGGAACTGGAAGAAAAGAGCAAGCTGCTGGCAGAGCAGAAGGTCGAGGTCGAGTACAAGAACCGCGAGATCGAGGCCGCCAGGCTGACACTGGAGGAGCGCGCCGAGCAGTTGGCCCTGACCTCCAGGTACAAGTCGGAGTTCCTCTCCAACATGTCGCACGAGTTGCGCACACCGCTCAACAGCCTGCTCATCCTTGCGCAGCTGCTCGCCGAGAACCACGAGCACAACCTGAGCGGGCAGCAGATCGAATACGCCAAGACCATCCAGGGGGCGGGCAAGGATCTGCTGGCGCTCATCAACGATATTCTCGACCTGTCCAAGATCGAGTCCGGCACCGTGACGCTGGAGCTTGATGACGTGTCGTTCGCCAACGTCGGCGAACTGCTCGAACGGAGCTTCCGCCACGTGGCGCAGAGCCGCGGCCTAGGCTTCAGCGTAGAACTCGCACCTGGCCTGCCGCCATCCCTCTACACCGACGCACAGCGCTTGCAGCAGGTGCTGAAGAACCTGCTCTCCAACGCCTTCAAGTTCACCAACAAGGGCCAGGTATCGGTGCGCATAGCAGCGGTGGAATCGGGCTGGAGCGTGGATCATGCTGGACTCAACCGCTCAGAGACGGTGATTGGCTTCTTTGTCACCGATACCGGCATCGGCTTGGCGGACGATAAGCATAAGATCATTTTTGAGGCGTTCCAGCAGGCCGACACCGGCACCGCTAGGCAATACGGTGGCACGGGCCTGGGGCTGTCCATCTCGCGTGAGCTCGCCTGGCTGCTCGGCGGCGAGTTGCATCTGGCGATGAGCTCGCCGGGTCAGGGCAGCACCTTCGCCCTGTACCTGCCGCTGCGCGCCTGAATCCGGGCAGGGCATTGCGCTGCAAACGACTCAGAGCACACCTGCGGCGCAGGAGGGTGCTGCGGATGCAAACCCCCAGCCTCCCGCTGTCGCGGACGACCGGGCGGCAATCAAGTCCGAGGAGCGGCGCCAGATGGGGGAGCGGCGCCAGATGCTGGAGAAGCCCTACCTGAGCGCCGCCAGCCTGGTCGGCAAGAAGGTGCTGGTGGTGGACGACGACATGCGCAACATCTTCGCCCTCGCCGTGGTATTGGAACGCCACAAGGTGGTAAATGCCCACGCACAAGGCCATCGGTTTATTGATCGAGGAAGATGGCGGCCCCCTGATCTGGCCACGCATTACCGAGACAGAGCAAAACGCCTTCGATGCAACATGCCGTAAGCTCTACAAGTACTTGAATTCAGACCAAATACCTGTTTGACAGCGTAAAACTACCCACAAATTCCGCTGACGAGCCACTTTTTGAACCACGTCCCAAAGGCACCAAAGAATGAACTCCAACCCGGAGGCACGGCCCGCCCATATCCTACGTGTTATTCACCGTGCCGCCACCGTGGCATTGTTCCTGTTTGCCGTCTCTGCCTGTGCCACGCTGCCGGACGCTGATGCTCTGATCGAGCGGCACGCCGGACAGGCCGCCCGGTTCGAGAATGCGCGCGGCCCGCTGTCGGCGCAAAAGAGCGCCGCCATTCTGGCGCAGCTCAAGCGCCAGTCCAGTGACATCGATATTCTGGAAAAACAGATTGCGCTGGAACAGACCATTGTCGGCAGCCCGCTGATCATAGGCAACAAGGTCACGCTGTTACAGGACGGCCCCGCCACTTACGCCGCCATGTTTGCCGCCATCCGGGGCGCCCGTGATCACATCAACCTGGAGACCTACATCATCGAGGATGACGAGATCGGGCGCCAGTTTACCAACCTGTTGCTGGCAGCCCAAGCGCGCGGCGTGCAGGTCAACCTGATCTATGACAGCGTGGGCAGCTTGAATACGCCCAAGGGTTTTTTTGAGCGGCTGAGCCTAGGCGGCGTGGCGGTGCTCGAATTCAATCCGGTCAACCCGCTGGCCGTCAAAAAAGACTGGCGACTCAACCACCGCGACCACCGCAAACTGCTGGTCGTGGATGGCCGAACTGCCTTCATCGGAGGCATCAACATCAGCAGCGTGTACTCTTCCGCCTCGGCTCTCAAGCGTGCGGGCAAGACCGATGCCAACACGGTGATGTGGCGCGACACCCATGTGCAAATCGACGGTCCGGTGGTGGGCGAATTGCAGCGGCTGTTCATGCAAACCTGGGCCAAGCAGCACGGCCAACCACTGGCTGCGCGGGAGTATTTTCCGCAGCTCAAAGCCCAGGGCAGCGACATCGTGCGCGCCATCGGCAGCACGCCTGACGACCCCTACAGCTTGATTTACCTGACCCTGCTGTCGGCCATTGGAAACGCAAAAAAGCAGGTCTACCTGACCAACGCCTACTTTGTGCCGGACCCGCAACTGCTCAAGGCGCTGACCGACGCGGCCGGGCGCGGCGTCGATGTCCGGCTGATCCTGCCCAGCCATACCGACTTGGCCCTGGTGTTTCACGCCGGGCGCGCGCACTATTCCACCTTGCTGCAAGGGGGTGTCAAGATATTCGAGCGGCAGGGTGAGTTGCTGCACGCCAAAACCGCGGTGATTGACGGCATCTGGTCCACGGTCGGGTCAACCAACCTAGATTGGCGCAGCTTTCTCGACAACGATGAAATCAATGTGATGATTCTGGGGCGCGAGTTTGGCCAGAAAATGCAGGCTGTGTTCAAGGCCGACCAGGACGCCTCGCAGGGCATTGATCTGCAAGCCTGGAAACAGCGCCCACTCCAGCTCCGCGTCAAGGAGTGGATGTCGCAGTTATGGGAGCGCCTGCTTTAGCCAGGCGCTTGAGGCAGAGGCCTATTTGCGCCCGACAACGAGCAGGAACACGCCCAGCACGATGGCGCCAGCGCTGAAGATCAGCGGCACGTCGATGCGCTCCTTCTCCTGAACCTTGAGCTCAAATGAACCCACCTTCAGGCCGGTGGTTTCCTTCGTAGGTTTTTGGGGTCAGAGCCCAAATTCGCCGAGCCTTTGGCTCACCCGTAGGGTGCAGTGCTTGCACTGCAGCGAAATTGGTGTCTGACCCCAATAACCTAGGATGATGCCTATTAGTTTTGCGGGATTCATGTGTGTTTATCTCCAGGATGTGTGATGGTTTGAATTTAGACTGACAGCCGCAGGCTAATTGGAATTATCTTTGACTTATTTGTGCAAACGCAAAGAACATCGTCATTGGAAGGAACACCATTGACCCGTAGACACCTGAACAGGCAGGACAACTCCGGGCCACAGCCGGAAGCGATCCCAGTTCAGCCCCCATGACTTTTTAAGGAGAAACGATGATGAAAACCGTGTATAAAGTTGGATCAGCACTGGGCCTGGCTGCCCTGCTCGCACTCGGCGGCTGCGCCACCATGGCCCCAGCCGGTTCTGGCACGGCCCGCCCCTCATCCGGCAGCACGGGCGCGGCGTACGCCGGCTATGGCGTGGTGCAGTCGATCGAACTGGTCAGGCGGGGGAACACCGGCATCGGCGGCAGTGGTGTGGGTGCTGGCGCCATCGTGGGTGCGGTGGTGGGCGGCCTGCTCGGCAACCAGGTGGGCGGGGGCACGGGCAAGACCGCCGCCACGGTCGTCGGTGCGGCCGGCGGCGCCTATGCCGGGCACGAGCTGGAGAAGCGCAACCAGCCGCAGGCCGATACCTACAAATTTACCATCCGCATGAACGATGGCTCCTTCCAGAGCGTCACGCAAACCGCCATTGCCGATATCCGGGTGGGCGACCGCGTGCGCATCGAAAACGGCGTGGCACGCCGCTATTGATCTCCTCACCGGTCGAGCGCGTGCGGGTCACAGTGTTTGTCGGCACAATCGGGGCATGACCGATGATGCCACCCTCCACCAAAGACGGGTGCGCTATGCCGGCACCCACCCCAAGCGCTTCGAAGAGAAATACAAGGAGCTGGACCCGACCCGCAACGCCGAAGCGGTGCAAAAAGTGCTGGACCGGGGCCAGACCCCGGCTGGCATGCACCGCTCGATTTGCGTCAACGAAATTCTGGACATCCTCAAACCCCAACCCGGCGAAATAGGCCTGGACGCCACGCTCGGCTTTGGCGGCCACACGCAAGAGATTCTGCCCAAGCTATTGCCCGGCGGACGCCTTTATAGCGTGGATGTAGACCCGATCGAGCTACCGCGCACCGAGGCGCGGCTGCGCAAGCTGGGTTTTCTGCCGACCGAGCTGGTCGTGCGCCGCATCAACTTCGCCGAGTTGGCCACGCTCTTGCCCGAGGCCGGTGGCGGCTTTGACGTTGTGTTGGCCGACCTGGGCGTGTCGTCGATGCAGATTGACAACCCGGCGCGCGGCTTCAGCTTCAAGGCCGACGGCCCGCTGGACCTGCGGCTGGACCCCAGCAGCGGCCAATCGGCGTCCGAGCTATTGCAATCCGTGACCCGCCAGCGCCTGCGCGACCTGCTGGTTGACAACTCGGACGAGCCATTTGCCATCCCGCTGGCCGCCGCCTTGCAAGGCCAGTACCTGGAAACAACGACGCAGTTGGCCGACCTGGTGCGCCAGACGCTGGGCCTGGCCTTCAAGCGCAGCATGCCGGAGGAAGAGCGCCTGGCCGAGACCAAGAAGGCGCTGCAACGCACCTTCCAGGCGCTGCGCATTGAAGTCAATGACGAGTTTGGCGTGCTGGACCGGTTTTTGGCCCTGCTGCCGTCTTGCCTGAACCCCGCTGGCCGCGTGGCGATTCTGAGCTTTCACTCGGGCGAAGACCGCCGGGTCAAAAAGGCGTTTCAGACCGGCCAGCGCAGCGGCGTCTACGCCAGCGTGGCCAGCGACCCGATACGCGCGTCATTTGACGAGCGGCGGGCCAATCCGCGCTCCACATCGGCCAAACTGCGCTGGGCGGTGAAGGCCTAGCTTCTTGCTGAATGCTATGGTTTTGCTAGCTTCTAACGCATATTCCACGAGGGATATCGGCATTTTTTAACAATAGTCTTGGTGGAATTGGCCTCACAAAACCCCATTTGAGGGCGTGGGCCGCACAAGCGGCGCACTGGTGGCGTTTGAGTCTCTTTATCCGATGCGCTTCAGCGTCATTGCAACGCGGGCGTGGTCCACTTTAGAGTGACGATTGAGGTGACGGGTACCGCGAAATAAGCAGCTGTTTATTTCGTCAATAAAAAAGGCCGCCTTGAGCTGCCTTTTTTATTGACGAAATGCCAAGCTTGAAGTTGCTAGTCAGGCAACACCGCAGTCACTTCAATCTCGATACGGGCGCGCTCCTCAATCAGGCCTGCCACCTCAACACAGGTCATGGCCGGGAAGTTTTTCCCCATGACTTCCCGGTAGGCAGCGCCCAGTTCCTTGAGTCGCGCTACATATTCCACACGATCAGTCACGTACCAGGTCATGCGCACCATGTGTTCCGGTCCTGCCCCAGCGGCTTTGAGTACCGCCACGATATTGAGCAAAGCCTGGCGCGTCTGGGCAATAAAATCGTCACTCTCAAATTGCTGGGCCGCGTTCCAGCCAATCTGGCCGCCTACAAATATCAGTGCCCCGCGTGCCATCACACCGTTGGCGTAGCCCTTGGGTTCGGCCCAATCTGGAGGTTGAAGTTTTGTCATGGTGTTGGCTGCTCATTTTGCAGGTAAGGCGCAAGTGCATGACGCAAATCATCTGGAATGCGCATGGGCTTGCCCTGCGGTATGGTGGAGTAAACCACCACACCGTTGGCCCGCAATCTCACCTTGCCGTCGTCGCCGGTAACTGTGTATGTCATGCCAATGCTTGAGTTGCCCACTTTTGACAAGCTCAGATGGATATTGATGTCATCGCCATTTCTGCACCTGCCTAAAAACTCGGTTTTCAAGTCCACGATGGGAACACCCATGCCCGAGGCAATCATCTGGTGCTCGGCAAAACCGAGGTGCGCCAAAAAGTCCTCTTGTGCCTCATGCAGCAGATAAAAAAATTGCGGATAAAAAACAATGCCAGCAGGGTCGCAGTGATGAAAGCGGATTTTTTTGGGTGTGGAAAATATCATGGTGTGCGTAATTTGAATCTCTGTAGTTTGCCGGTTTCAGTGCGTGGCAGTTTATCGACAAACTCTATTTGCCTCGGGTATTTAAAAGGTGCCAGCGTGGCCTTAACGTGATCCTGCAATGCCTTTACGGTTGCATCGCCCGCCGCATGTCCCGGTTTCAGGACAATGAAAGCCTTTACCACCATGCCGCGCTCGGCATCTGGTAGCCCAATCACGCCGCACTCCGCAACCGCCGGGTGCTTGAGCAGTGCGTCTTCAACCTCCGGCCCACCGACGTTGTAGCCAGCAGTAATGATCATGTCATCATCGCGGGCCTGGTAAAAAAAGTAGCCATCAGCATCCTGCATGAAGGCATCGCCGGGGTAGTTCCAGCCGTTCTTGACATAGCTGGTTTGCCGCGCATCTTCAAGGTATTTACAACCTGTAGGCCCGGTTACCGCGAGCTTGCCAATGACTCCTCGGGCTACCTCCTGCCCGCTATCGTCAACTACTTTTGCGGTGTAGCCGGGCACGACTTTCCCAATGGCACCGCGCCTTACATCGCCGGGCAGAGTGGAGATGAAAATATGAAACATCTCGGTCGCGCCTATGCCGTCGAGCATCTCAATGCCAGTGGCATCCTTCCAGAGCTGGCGTGTTGCATCGGCTAAGGCCTCGCCAGCGCTGACACAAATTCGCAGCGTTGGCGTGCCATGCAGTTTGGCGAAGGCCGCCATTTGCCGGTAAAAAGTAGGTGCCGTGTAGCAGATGGTTGTGCCCGTCTGCTTGATTAAATGAACCATCGCCTCGGGCGTGTACGGGATGGACGGAAAGTAAACCGATGCACCCGCCCACATCGGGAACAGCAGCAAACCACCCAGGCCGAACGTGAATGCCAGCGGCGGCGAACCCATGACGATATCGTCCGGCGTAGCCTTGAGTATGTGGCGCGGCCAGGCTTCGCAAGCCGCCAGCACATCGCGGTGCGTGTGTACGCTGGCTTTGGGCTTGCCGGTGGTGCCGGATGTAAAAGCCATCAGGGCGATGTCATCCGCCGCCGTTAAACAGGGTTTAAACAAGCCATCTTTTTGTGCGGCCAATACCGCAAGTGAGCCCGGTGCGTTCATCAGGTTAAAGGGAACGATGGTTTGCAAAACATCGCTTTGACTTTTCGCGCTGTTCAACTCGTCAAGCAGCGTGGCATCACACAGCGCCAGCCGGGGTTTTGACTTTTCAATCACCTCTGCCAGCTCTTTGGCGCGCAGCAAGGGCATGGTCGCCACCGCAATCAGCCCTGCCTTTACAACGCCCAGCCACGCCAGCGCCATGCCAATCGAGTTGCCACCGCGCAGCAACACCCGGTTGCCAGGGACCAGGCCAAAGTCTTCGGTCAGCACCTGGGCAATGCGGTTGATGCGCTCCGCCGCATCAAGGTAGTTGAGCGTGATCTTGTCCGAGCGCAAAAAGGGGCGGCTTGAGAGGCCGCGTTCTGCAACCCTGGCAAAAAGCACATCCACAAGATTGGCTTGATCGGCTATACGCAGGTGCGGCAGGTCATAACGCATATCGGCGCGTTGATCTGCTGGTGGCAGCCTGTCGTGAATAAAGCGATCGGTCTGTGCAGACGGCGCAGGCGTTAAGCCAGCGCTTGTCGCGGGCTGGTTCATGATTGCAATACCGCCTTTCCGATGATGAGCTGCTGCGCAATCCATGCCGTCAGCCTCGCGCCCAGGTTGCGGTGTACGTTGTCAAAAAACGGCAGCTCTAAATGTTGAATCGACGATCGCATGGTCATGATTAATCGCCTTTAAATACCGGTTTTTGCTTCGCTGCAAACGCCTCGTAGGCACGTGAAAAATCTTTGGTCTGCATGCAAATTGCTTGTGCTTGGGCTTCTGCCTCAATCGCCTGGTCCAGCGTCATGGCCCATTCCTGATGCAGCATGGGGTTGGTGGGGCCTATGTAGTGCTTCATACGTTTTCCGTTTGTTCCATCTGGTTTGCTTGACCAGCGCTGTGGCTGGCAATTTGATGTTGCTTGACCTTGCCCAGCAACTTGTGCAGCGACTCGACCTCGCGCGTGGAGAGTCCTTCAAACGAAGCGACTATCCAGGCCTCATGCTGGCGTGCCATTTCAATAAACAGTTTGCGACCCACCGTCGTTAGCCGCACATGGTAGGCGCGGCGGTCACCTTCGACATCCAGGCGCTCGACCAGGCCTTCAGTCACCAGCTGGTCGGTGATCCCGGTGACGTTGCCGCCAGTGACCATCATGCGGCGCGACAGCTCGTTCATCTTCAGCCCGTCGGGGTTGCGCTCAAGCTGCGCCATCAAATCGAAGCGCGGCAGTGTGGTGCCCCACTGCTCGCGCAATTGGCTGCGCACCTGCTTTTCAACCAGCTGCGTGCAGGTCAGCAGGCGCAGCCACAGCCGCAAGGCCTGGTGGTGGTCGCTGCGTGCGCGTTCTTCCATGTCCATATTGTTTTTCCTTGTCCTTGCTGTTATTTAATATGTTTCGTAACTACTCAGGTCTTGCTGATTCGTAGGGTGGGCACTGCCCACGCTGGCTTCATGAATCGGGCCAAGTCGGGGATTGCGTGGGCGGTGCCCACCCTACAGGGAGCTGAGTAGTTACATGTTTTCAATAGCTGCTTGCGCCCGTCCAGCCTGCGCAACAAGCTGTTTTTGCTTCGAAATTTCACGGTACAACTGGTCCCGGCCACTCAGGTAAGGCAATGGCCAGTCAACATGCCTGCTTTGCAGTTTTGCGGCTTCGTGCAGCGTCCAGGCCGGGTCAGCCAAATGGGCCCTAGCAATGGCGCACAGGTCGGCGCGGCCTGCGGCAATGATGCTGTTGGCATGGTCGGCCTCGGATATCGCACCGACGGCGATGGTCTGGATGCCGATCTCGTTGCGGATACGGTCGGCAAACGGTGTCTGGTACATCCGGCCATACACCGGCCTGGCAGCGCGCGTGGTCTGGCCTGACGACACATCGATAAAGTCGCAGCCCGCTGCCTTGAAGAGCCGCGCTATCTCGACTGCATCATCAGCCGTGTTGCCGCCGGGTGCCCAGTCGTGTGCGGAGATGCGCACGCTCATGGGCAGATGCGCTGGCCACACCGCACGCATGGCGGTAAAAACTTCCAGCGGGTAGCGGCAACGGTTTTGCAGGCTGCCGCCCCAGGCATCAAGGCGCTGGTTGGTCAGCGGCGTGATAAAGCTCGACAGCAGATAGCCATGCGCGCAATGCAGCTCCAGCCAGTCAAAACCGGCATCCAGCGCATAGCGGGTTGACTGCACAAACGCCGCCGTCATGTTGT
The DNA here is from genome assembly GCA_038902915.1 of Polaromonas sp. Taxonomy (GTDB): domain Bacteria; phylum Pseudomonadota; class Gammaproteobacteria; order Burkholderiales; family Burkholderiaceae_C; genus Polaromonas. Next base: position 9,185 of record JBCKNC010000046.1, on the reverse strand, counting down.
CCATGTCCGGCCGCGTCATGGCCGTGGGTAGCTGATTGGTCGGGCCGTAAGCGACTGCGCTTGCAGCCAGCAAGGGCCAATTGCTGGTCTGCAAAGGCTCGTCGGGCGATTCCCAGCCAACTTGTGTGGAGCCTTTTGGCCCGCTGTGCCCCAACTGCATGCCGATTTTTGCGCCTCCGCCCGCACTATGCACAAAATCAACGATGCGCTTGAAGGCTGCGGCTTGCGCACTGTTCCACAAGCCGGGGCAGCCTGGCGTGATGCGCCCCTCGGGTGAGGGCGATGTCATTTCAACAAACACCATCGCCGCGCCGCCCATCGCGCGGGAGCCGAGATGAACCAGATGAAAATCCTGCGGCACGCCGTCAATGGCGCTGTAGGTTGCCATGGGTGAAACGACGATGCGGTTTTTTAATGTCAAGCTACGCACAGTCAAAGGCAGCAACATCGGTAGCGGTGGCCATTTGTCATCGCTCTTCGCCAGCCACTGCTCATAGCCTTGCAGCCATGCGGCATCGCGCACGCGCAGGTTCTCGTGGCTGATGCGTTGCGAGCGCGTCATCATGGAATAAAAAAACTGCTCGGCCTGCATACCGCTGTAGCGGTCAACGTTTTCAAACCACTCGGTAGAGTTGCGTGCCGCGTTCTGGATTTTTAAAACCTCTACCGAGCGCACGGCTTCGTAAGCCTGCAAGGTTGCAGCCATAGCGTTATTTTTGGCAAAGCAATTCACCAGTTCAATCGCATCTTCAAGCGCCAGCTTGGTACCGCTGCCAATTGAAAAGTGTGCCGTGTGTGCGGCATCGCCCATCAAAACAATCGGTACGTCTTTGCCATTGATAAATTCGTGATGCACCCAGTGCTCGCACACCACACGCGGAAAGCGGATCCAGATCGCCGAGCCACGCACGTGGGTGGCGTTGTTCATCAGGGCGTTGCCGTCGAGGTATTTGGCGAACAGGTTTTCGCAGAAGGCAATGCCTTCTTCCTGGCTCATCGCGTCCAGGCCATGCGCTTTCCACACCGCCTCGGGTGTCTCGACGATGAAGGTCGAGGTGTTGACGTCAAACATGTAGGCGTGCGCGGCAAACCAGCCGTGTTCGGTCTGCTCAAACGCAAAGGTAAATGCATCAAAGGTTTTGTGTGTGCCCAGCCAGACAAAGCGGCAGTTACGCAGCTCTACATCGGGCTTGAAGGTTTGCGCATAGCGGGTACGGATGTGGCTGTTCAGGCCGTCGCTGGCAATCACCAGATCGGCGTTGTAATGCGCTGCGATGGACTGGTCGTCCTGCACATCGGTTTCAAAAACCAGAACAACGCCAAGCGCAATGCAGCGCTCCTGCAAAATGTTCAGCAGCCGCTTGCGGCCAATGCCGCAAAAACCGTGGCCGCCCGAGCGCACGCTGCGGCCTTTGAAAAACATTTCGATATCGTCCCAGTGGCTGAAGGCGTCGTCAATCAGCCGGGCGCTGACCGGGTCGGCCGCCTGCAGGTTGCCCAGGGTCTGGTCGGACAGCACCACGCCCCAGCCAAAGGTGTCCAAAGGGCGGTTGCGCTCGACCACCGTCACGATGTGCGCGGGGTTTTGCAGCTTCATCAGCAAGGCGAAATACAAACCCGCCGGACCACCACCCAAACAAAGAATGCGCATGACAAAATTGCCTTGTTGATTAATTCAGTCTTAATTATTTAGGTTTAAAGTATTTTCGTCAAGTGCTGTTTCATCTGTCCTGATGAAAACATCATTGGGTACTCGGAAAGAGCGCGGGTAAACGCTCAATGGCTCAAGGTGCCTGGAACCCGGCGGCCCGGTAAGTTAGCACCAGCGTATCGCGAAAACCACTGCGGTCATGCTCATCCAGTGGCAGGATGGGGGTGGTTTCGTGAATCACGCGTGCGTCATCGAGCAGCAGGGTCGTCAACGGCTCCTGCATCAAAAAGCGCACACCATGCGGGCCGTTGGCATCAAAGACACGGGTTTCACCACCCTTGACGCGCTGCCTGTCCACCAGCAGCAGCACTACAAAATTCACGCCGTCGCGGTGCGCGCCTTCAGGTGTTGGCCTGCCGACACCGCCCGCTGTGTCAATGCGGAACTGGTGCGCCTCGATGTACCAGTGCGGCACAGTTTGCACCTGGGTGAACAGCTTGCCAAAAGCGGTCAGCAATTGCGTCCATGCAGCCGCGTTGGCGACTTCAGGCTCCACCGGGTCAAACCAGCGCTCGAAACCGCCGTGCAGCGCGTTGTACTCGGTTGGCTGCCAGTGCGCGCGATGCGGGGTCTGCACCAGTTGCCCACTTGCCGTGTCTTGCACAAAGCAGGTGTGGCGGCGTTTGCGGTAGTGGCCGCCGTCTTTCAGATGCGCATCGGGCGGCAGTCGGTTCCATGAACTGGTCAAGGCTTGCCAGTCTTGCGTCCAGCTGGCTGCGGGCAGCTTCAGGGTCGTTGTCAGTTGGGCCGACGACAGCAGGCTCAGACCGTCCTGGCTCAGGCTCTGGGCGGCAGGTTTTTGAACCGTAGCGATATTGAACATGGCGCTATTTTCAGGGCATTTCTATAAATTCATTTTCCGGGCCAATTGCGGCGTTGCGCGGTGCTAGCAGGGTTATTGGGGTCAGACGCCAATTTTATTGCGGTGCATTGCCCAAACTCCTGGTGTGGGCTATTGACTGCCACCGCAGCCATTGCCACCATGGGTGAGGCCAGTGCATTCAAGTCAGGGCGCGAGTTCTGCGCCTGGCTGGGCTTGGTGCCCAAACAGACGGGCAGCGGTGGAGAGCGCAAGTTGCTGGGCATATTCCATGCGGGCTACCGTGCCAAACAGCACTTACACTCTCGGACTAAATCAATCTCGCCACGGCACAGGAGTTTTTAATGTCCATAACCGTCCGCCGCGCCTGCACGCAGGACGCCGCAGCCATTGCCCGTATCATGGGCGACCCCGAGGTGTATCCGGGCCTGATGCAAATGCCCTACACCAACGAGGAAATTTGGCGCGCGCGCCTGGCCGAAAACAATGCGCCCGGCAAGACCGATGTGTCGCTGGTCGCGGAACTGAACGGCGCGGTTGTCGGCAGTGCCGGTCTGCACCCGGCCAGCGCGCATCTGCGCAGACGGCACGCCATGCTGCTGGGCATGGCAGTGTTGCCGGAGGCACAGGGGCGCGGCGTCGGTTCGGCCTTGATGGTGGCGCTGTGCGACTACGCCGACCGCTGGGCCGGTGTCTTGCGGTTGGAGCTGAGCGTGTACACCGACAACGCCCGCGCGTTGGCCCTGTACCGCAAGTTCGACTTTGAGATCGAGGGCACGCAAAGGGGCTATGCCCTTCGCGACGGAGCGTACGCCGACAGCTACATGATGGCCCGCTTTCACCCCAAACCGCCGCGGATCTGCGCGTCTTGAGCTTCGGGTTGCGCCGGGGGGCAATGCACAGAAAGCAAGGTGCATCTTGCGTGCCTATGTCATGATCCCACCTTTATCGAATCCAAAACGGAGGGTACTGCCATATACCATGAGAGCGACCGTCATACACAGTCTTGAGGCGCGCATGAAGTCCTATGCGGACTTGATGGCGCAGGTCGATGACGCGGCCCTGATCGAGGGCCTGGACATACCCAAGCACAAAACCATCAAGCAGCATTTGTGGTGCCTTGTCGGGGCGCGGGAAAGTTATGCGCAGGCGCTTGTTGCGGGTGATTGGCAAGGCTTCAAATGTTCGATGACTGCTTATGGACGAGCCGACTTTGCCAGCGCGCTGGAGGCCTCTGTGAAGCTGGTGCTTAATGCGGTTCAAGACGTGAGTGATTGGACTGCGGCGCGCGACGAGCTGCTGCTGGCGCTGGCCGAGCACGAGGTCATGCATGAAGGGCAGCTGATTCGCCATCTATATGGCGTCGAACGCACGCCGCCCAAGTCCTGGCGCTGGGCCTGAGCGCTGGTCGGCCATGGTGTCGTGCGTTGCCGCATCGCGGCGCAAGACCCGACCCCGTTTGCCGATTTTCTAACCGGCCGCGACGGCCGTCGCCCAAAGCCTGTGTTCGCCATGCCAGCAGAAATCACTGAATCCGCTGTCTTGCAGCAGCCCCTTGACCTGCGCCTCGTCCAGCGCGACGGCCGAGAAGGAGTGGCGCCAGACCTGCCCAGAGAGCTCGTAGCGCAGCGTCATATGCACGAGCTCGCCTTCGTGCGCCACGACCTCTTACAAATTGCGCCACCTGCTCACGATTGCCCATCGGTCCGACCCGTCCCGCCTCCACCGAACGCAGCCATTCGGTGTTGTGGCGCTTAACAAAAAATCTTCCCCCGCTGCGCAAATGGCGGCGCGTGCTCAAGCTACAGGAGGAAGAGCGTTTCAGGAGCAACGCGGGTTAACCCGAGAGGCGGCGGGAATGAAGTACGATCCAGTCTGTCAAAAAACCATGATAGTATTTTCCGCGTACCGAACCGCACATTGCAGAGCCAATAAAAAAATCAACCTTATAGGAGACAAGCATGTTGAGTCCTTATGCTACCCGGGCCTTGATCCTGAGCCTCATGACCGCGTTTTCTGTCGCCCAGGCCGGAACAGTTACCGTGCTGACTTCATTTCCCAAGGAACTGACTGAGGCCTACAAGAAAGCCTTCGAGGCGCGCAACCCCGGCATCAAGATTGAAATACTGAACAAGAACACCACCGCCAGCATTGCCTATATCAAGGAACTGCCGGTGGGCCAACGGCCAGACGTGATGTGGGCTTCGGCACCCGATGCGTTCGAAGTGCTGGCGCGCGACAAGCTCCTGCAGTCCGCCCCCGAAGTGAAGAACCCTCAGGCGCCGACGAAGATCGGCAATTACCCCCTTAACGACCCGGAAGGCCTGTACTACGGCCAGGCCCTGGCAGGCTACGGGCTGATGTGGAATACCCGCTACATGAAGGCCCACAACGTGCCCACGCCCAAGGAGTGGGCCGACCTGGTCAAGCCCGAATACTTTGGTCATGTCGCAATGTCCTCGCCCTCGCGCTCGGGTACCACCCACCTGACGGTCGAAACCATTTTGCAGGGCGAGGGCTGGGAGAAGGGCTGGAGCCAGATGCTGCAGATCGCTGGCAACTGCGCGGCGGTCACCGATCGCAGCTTTGCCGTGCCGGATGGCGTGAACACCGGCCAATACGGCATCGGCCTGGTGATCGACTTCTTCGGTCTGGCCGGTAAGTACTCAGGCTTTCCGGTGGAGTTCATCTACCCCTCGGTCACAGCGGTGGTGCCAGCCAACATCGCGCTAGTGGCTGGCGGCAAGAACGCCGACGAAGCGAAGAAGTTCATCAGCTTCACACTCTCGCGCGAAGGGCAGGAGCTGCTGTTCGACCCCAAGATCAGCCGCCTGCCGATCCTGCACCTTGCCTCCTTCGGCGCCAAGGTGCCGGCCAACTTCCCCGACGCCTTCGAGATCGCCAAGCGGGCCAAGGTGCAGTTTGACTCCAAACTCTCCAGCGACCGCTACCAGGTGGTCTCTAACCTGTTTGACCAGATGGTCTCGTTCCGTCTGAAGGACCTACAGGCCGCCACCAAGGCCATTCATGACGCCGAGCGCAAGCTCAAGGCCAAGCCGAATGCCCAGGCCGCCGAGCTGCTCAAGCAGGCGCGCAGTTTCGCCTACTCGCCGTTGGTGTCGGAGTCGATGATCAAGGACCAGCAGTTCCTTGAACTGTTCCGCAAGAGCAAGAAGGACGTTGCGGTGGCCAAGCAGTTGACTGGCCTAGAAGACCTGTGGAATACCAAGGCCAAGAGCAACTACGACAAGGCCCGGGAACTGGCCAACCAGGCCGCCGCGCTGATCAAGTAAGGGCTGACCCCGACCCCGGACTGTGAACTATTTTCCAATTCGGCCCGCAATTCCAGGTGGAGTGGCGCTTGGAAAAAGTTACTCTAAACTCTGGGGATATGACCACCATGGACCATCAACCATGAACACGAACTACGAAACCGACGTTGTTGCATGGGCCAACGAGCAGGCCGGGCTTATCCGTGCGGGTAAGCTTCACCAGCTTGATTTGACGCACATCGCAGAGGAGATCGAAGACGTGGGCAAAAGCGAACAACGCGAGCTGGCTAGTCGTATGGCTGTGCTTTTTGCACATCTTTTGAAGTGGCAATACCAGCCATCCAGACGCAGCAAAAGTTGGCAATTTACGCTCGCAACTCAGCGTAAAGAGGTCGCCTATGTATTGGCTGAAGCGCCCAGCTTGCGCAGCAAATTTGACGATGCCAAGTGGCTTGAGATTTTGTGGGCGAAAGCTAAAACGCAGGCTGAGGCTGAAACCGGACTCGACATTGACACTTTTCCTGAAACCTGCCCTTGGCAAGTGAGCGACGTTCTTAGCGAAGGTTGGCTGCCGGGGTGATCCAGTCGCGTATAAAAGTACCGAGTTCACGAGCCAAAATCAGTTTGAGATTCAGCTCACGAATCAGGCCGCCAAACACCAAAAGTTAATTGGACTCTGGCCGTCATTGTTCCACCTTATTAAAGTTTTGCAAAGCCGGAGGTTAAATTGAACGCACACCGTGAAGTCCTGGAAGCAGAAGCACTGAAGCTGACCCCTGCAGACCGCTCGCATCTGCTGGAACGGCTTGTAGCGAGTCTTGATTTAGACCCTGACGTTGAACAGGCATGGGCGCTGGTTGCTGACCAAAGAGAGGGCGAATTGGCATCAGGCGCACAGCACGCGGTGTCAGGGCCCGAGGCGATGGCACGCTTGCAGGCACGGCTGGCTCGATGAGCTATTCGCTACATCCGGGCGCAGAACAGGATGTAGCCGATGCAATAGATTTTTATGCGCTACAGGCAGGTGGTGCAGTTGCCGAACGTTTTCTTGCGGAGTTCGGACGGGTCGCAAACCTTTTGGTGCAATACCCCGGCTTTGGAACGCCAGCAAAAAGCGGTCGCAGAATATTTCCCCTACAGGTGTTTCCGTACTCAAAATCGGCCCCTCTAACCAGCCAACAGCCGTTTAGCGGTCCAACTTGGCGCTGTGTTGGCTAAAACCTCGTCAAAAGGCTGTTTTTGAGTCGTTTTTTGTGCCTATTTCAGGCTATAGCACAATCAACGCGGTCGTGAACACCTGGGTTCGACAGCTAATGACGTATGCAAAAATGAAGGGGCAGGTCTCAATACAGCCGGGGGCGCACGCTTCATCTGCCCACGTGGAACGAATATTGAAATTGCTCACGAAACTTAGGAGAATGTTATGAATGCGATTGTTGAAACGCTTGTCGAGCAAGCCAGAGGGTTGCCTGAACAAGACAAGTTAGCTTTGTTAGATGCATTATTTGGTTTGGTAAGCCCCTCTGACCCTGCCGTTGAACAGGCGTGGATTGCTGAGGCTGAACGCCGCATGACTGCCATTGACCGTGGCGAAATGGCGCTGGTCAGTGCCGATGAAGTGATGCTGAAGTATCGCCAGTGATATATCTGTATTTTTCAGAGGCGGCGCAGTTGGAACTGGACGAGGCGTTCGCTTATCTGGAGGAGCAACAATCGGGCTTGGGATATCGATTTACTTCCGATGCGGATGAGGCACTTGCGCGCATTCGCTCTCAGCCCTTAGCTTGGCATCCCCTCAGCAAACATCTCCGACGTTGTCATCTTAGACATTTTCGTTATGGTCTGATTTATCGTATTCGTGGCGAGCAAGCAGAAATCTTGGCAATTGCACACGATAGTCGTCGCCCCGGTTATTGGCAAAACAGGAAGAACTGAAAGTATTTCCATGTCTGCTGTCTTGACAGAACCAGCCACGCCCCAGGCTCCCGGCGCGGTCCGCCACATTGCCTGGGGTCCCTGGGCGCTCGCCGGCTTGGTGCTGGCCTTCCTTGGCGTGTTCCTGCTGGTTCCCATTGGCCTGGTTATCTACACCGCCTTCGTGACGGAAACGGGTGCGCTGACCCTTGGCCACTTCAGCAACTTTTTCGGCCAGGGGCTGCTGCGCGAGTCCTTTGTCAACAGCTTGAGCGTTGCGCTGGCATCGGTGTTCTTTGCCTCCGCCATCGCGATTCCGCTGGCCTACCTGACGGTGCGCTTCGAATTCCGCGGCGCGCTGCTGATCCAGACGCTGGGCGTGCTGCCGCTGATCATGCCGCCGTTCGTCGGCGCGGAACGCAAGGGGTCAAACGCAAGGGGTCAGGTCTTGACATCGTTGTGTTCATAAATTTGGGGTCGGGTTCCAGTATGCGACTCCGCATGAACGATGTCCAAGCATTTCACTTAAATATCGGCTTCCATTTAGTTAATGTTTGGCTACAATCGTGTCTATTGATTTGTCACTCGAAAGGCTCAGAATGGCGCACACTGTAGACACAATAGACCATGCAACCTTGGAGCACCTGGTCGAAGCGGGCGCGGTACGCGGCGCGCACGTCGTTGGCCAGCCTGGCGGCTGGGGCGTGGTGGTGCAGTACGGTATGACTGAGCGGGCGCTCGCCGCCAGGCGCGGCGCGGTGCGCCTGTTTCGCAAGTTTGAAACCCTGGCGGGCTATCTCAAAGACATTGGAATCCAGCAGTACCAGGTGGATGCAAGGCTGTACGACTCCACTGCGCTCAAAGTTGAGCGCAGCCGTACAGACGCAGCAGCCAGGATGAAAGCGACCCACAAGGCGGCGGCATACAACAAGATGTTTGAAGAAAAAGTGGCGGCATCATTAGCGGGACTGAAGGACGGCACTAATACGCCGTTCACTGACAAACAATGGGCCGTAGAGCTGAAGAAAAGACCACGCTCGGTCGTATGAAAAAACAGCTTATCCGTACTCCGGCGTACTTGGCGGACCTCGATGACGTTGAATTTTACATTGCCGAAGACAACGCGCAGGCAGGCCGTGATATGTGGCATTACATCAATGACCAAGTGATGAATCTGGTTGACTCAAATTTTCCGCGCAGGCCTGGTCGGGTAGATGGAACCATGGAGCTTGTTGCTCACGAAAATTACATTGTGGTTTTGGTTGAAGATGCCAATTCAGTGACGCTGCTGAATGTCATCGGATCACGACAGAATTGGCCCAAAACCGGGCGAGTTAAGAAGCGCAAATGACTCGGCAGTAGGTAATGAGGGTCAGATTCCGGCTTGCACTGTAGCGAAATTGGTGTCTGACCCCAAAACCCCACGGGGCTGGCTTTTCAACTGAAAGTATTGGGCACTTCTAGAAAT
>JBCKNC010000045.1:0-20559 GCA_038902915.1 Polaromonas sp. | reverse complement strand
CTAAAGGCGCGGTGCATTTGTACCGTAAATCAGGTCTCCGGTCTATAGGAGGAATCGAGGGTCAGCGAACCCACGACCCGTATGACACCCAGATACATGCCTTACCATCAAGCTTCTTGCCCCATTTCAAAGGAGACCCGCATGACCACCGCCCCACCCCAGCTTCCCGCCCGCTATGACCACGTCGGCAGTTTTTTGCGCCCGAAATACCTGCTTGAGGCACGCGAGCAAAAAGCCAAAGGCGCGATCACGCCCGAGCAACTGCGCAAGGTCGAAAACAAGGCCATCACCGAGATTGTGAAATTCCAGGAAGACGTGGGCCTAAAAAGCATCACCGACGGCGAGTTCCGCCGCACCTACTTTCACATCGACTTTCTCGACCAGCTCGGCGGCGTTAAGACCGACATCCCGCTCACCGTCGTCCGGCCCGACGGCACACAGGAGCTGGCCCCGCCGGTGATGCGTGTGATTGACAAGGTGCGCCATGTCAAAGACATCCAGCTCGCCGACTTCCAGTACCTCAAGAGCCAGGTCTCCAGCGGCAACACGCCAAAGGTCACCATCCCCTCGCCAACCATGCTGCACTTTCGCGGCGGGCGCGCCGGCATCAGCCGCGAAGCCTACCCCGAGTTGGACACCGAGTTTTACGACGACGTGGCCAAGGCCTATGGCGACGAGCTGCGCTCGCTATCAGCAGCCGGTTGTAACTACGTGCAGCTGGACGACACCAACCTGGCCTATCTGTGCGACGAGAAAATGCGCGAGGCCGCACGCCAGCGCGGCGATGACCCGAACGAGCTGCCACACCGCTACGCCAAATTCATCAACCTCGTCGTGGCGCAAAAGCCCGCCGGCATGCTGCTGGCCATGCACCTGTGCCGGGGCAATTTCAAGAGCACGCACGCTGCATCGGGCAACTACGAACCGGTGGCAGAAGCATTGCTCAAGGAAATGAACCTTGATGTCTACTTCATGGAATACGACGACTCCCGCAGCGGCGACTTCAAGCCACTGCGCTACCTGCCCAAAGGCAAGACGGTGGTGCTCGGCTTGATCACCACCAAATTCGGTGCCATGGAAGACAAAGACGACATCAAGCGCCGCATCGAAGAAGCCGCCAAATACGCACCGATCGAGCAGCTGGCGCTGTCACCCCAGTGCGGCTTCAGCAGCACGGTGCATGGCAATGACATCGCTGTCGAAGCGCAGCGCGCCAAGCTACGCCTGGTGATTGAAACGGCGCAAGAAGTTTGGGGCAGCACCTGAGCATAGACAAGCCAGAGTTATTGGGGTCAGACACCAATTTCGCTGCGGTGCATCGCACCGCGCCCTCCGGGCGAACCGTAGGGTGGGCACCGTCCACGCAATCCCCGACTTGGCCCCATTCATGAAGCCAGCGTGGGCAGTGCCCACCCTACGCATCAGCAAGACCTGAGTAGTTACTAAAAATCAGCCAGTCCAACCAGGCTGCTCATGTAGTAGCTACCTTCTTTGAAGTCCAAACCCAGAGCCACAGACCCGCCACGATCATGGGTACACAGAGCCACTGGCCCATGCTCATGCCCAGTGCGAGGATGCCCAGAAAATCATCAGGTTCGCGGAAAAACTCGGCGATGAAGCGGAACACGCCGTAACCAAACAAAAACGCACCCGAGACTTGCCCCATTTTTCGTGGCTTGCGTGCATACAGCCACAGCAGCACAAATAGCAGCAGTCCTTCCAGCAGGACTTGGTACACCTGCGACGGGTGACGCGGCAGCATCGAGCCACTGCCCGGGAACACCATGCCCCAGGGCAGATCAGGCGATGAAAATCGGCCCCACAACTCGCCGTTGATGAAATTGCCGACACGCCCCGCCGCCAGCCCGGTGGGCACGCAGGGCACCATGAAGTCCGTCACCTGTAGCCAGGGCCGCTGGCGCGTGTGTGCAAACCAGAGCTGCGAAGCCAGCACACCCAACATGCCGCCGTGAAAGCTCATACCACCCTGCCAGACATAGAAAATCTCCAACGGATGGCTGGCGTAATAACCCGGTTTGTAAAACAGGCAGTAACCAAGGCGGCCACCCAGCACCACACCCATCACACCCAGAAAAAGGATGTCTTCAATGTCTCTGCGAGACCACACACCCGGGCCGGTGATGGACGCATAAGGTTGATGTTTAAGCCGCAGCGTGGCGAGAAAAAAGAACAACCCAAAGGCAGCCAGATAAGTCAGACCGTACCAGTGGACAGCCAGCGGCCCGAGTTGCAGCGCGACGGGATCGATTTGAGGATGAATTAGCATGGGGGACATTGTGCACGCAAGCGCCGGTCGGCCCTTGCGAACCGCTGGGCTGTAGCTGTCCTTAAAATACCGAGCAACAATCAAATAACCCGACCTATCCCACGGCCTGATAAACCGCAACCCTTTCACGAGAAAACCTCCATGGACTCCAAACCCGTCATCCTGAACCCACGCAGCAGAAACATCACCGAGGGTAAGGAGCGTGCACCCAACCGCTCCATGTACTACGCACTGGGCTATGAAACGGCTGATTTCAAAAAACCAATGATTGGCGTAGCCAACGGCCACAGCACCATCACCCCGTGCAACAGCGGTCTGCAAAAACTCGCCGACGCGGCGGTCATCAGCATTGAAGAAGCCGGCGGCAAAGCGCAGACATTTGGCACGCCGACCATTTCCGACGGCATCGCCATGGGCACCGAAGGCATGAAGTACTCGCTGGTCAGCCGCGAGGTGATTTCCGACTGCATTGAGACCTGCGTACAGGGTCAGTGGATGGATGGTGTGCTCGTCATCGGTGGCTGCGACAAAAACATGCCGGGTGGCCTGATGGGCATGTTGCGCGCCAACGTGCCCGCCATTTTTGTCTATGGCGGCACCATTCTGCCCGGCCATTACAAAGGCAAAGAGCTCAACATCGTGAGCGTGTTTGAGGCCGTGGGCGAGAACGCGGCGGGCCGCCTGAGCGACGAAGACCTGCTACAGATCGAGCGTCGTGCCATCCCCGGCACCGGCTCGTGTGGTGGCATGTACACGGCCAACACCATGTCGTCCGCGTTTGAGGCACTGGGTATCTCCCTGGCCTACTCCTCGACCATGGCCAATCCGCATGACGAGATAGTGACCTCGGCCCGGGAGTCCGCCAGAGTACTGGTTGAGGCTATCAAGATGGATCTCAAACCGCGCGACATCGTGACCCGAAAATCGATAGCAAACGCCGTTGCCGTCATCATGGCCATTGGCGGTTCGACCAATGCTGTGCTGCACTTTCTGGCGATTGCACACGCGGCGGGCGTCGAGTGGACGATTGATGATTTTGAGCGTGTGCGCGTCAAAACACCCGTGCTGTGCAACCTGAAACCGTCAGGCCAATACCTGGCCGTTGACCTGCACCAGGCAGGCGGTATTCCGCAAGTCATGAAGATGCTGCTGGTAGCCGGGTTGCTGCACGGCGACTGCATCACCATCACTGGCCAGACGATTGCCGAAGTGCTGAACGATGTACCCGATGCGCCGCGCGCTGATCAGGACGTGATTCGCCCCTTGAGCAACCCCATGTACGCACAAGGTCATCTGGCCATCCTGAAAGGCAATCTGTCACCTGAGGGCTGCGTGGCCAAGATCACCGGCCTGAAAAACCCGGTGATGACGGGTCCGGCCCGTGTGTTTGACGATGAGCAAACGGCACTGGCGGCCATTTTGGCGGGCAAGATTGTGGCAGGCGACGTGATGGTACTGCGCTATCTGGGCCCCAAAGGCGGTCCCGGCATGCCCGAAATGCTGGCCCCTACCAGCGCGCTGATTGGTGCGGGCCTGGGCGAAAGCGTGGGCCTGATCACCGACGGCCGCTTTTCCGGCGGCACCTGGGGCATGGTGGTCGGCCACGTTGCACCAGAGGCCGCTACGGGCGGCAACATCGCGTTTATCCACGAAGGCGATTCGATCACGATTGACGCAAAACAGTTGCTGCTGCAACTCAACATCAGCGACGAAGAGCTCGCCAAGCGCAAGGTCGGCTGGGTAGCCCCCAAGCCCCGTTACACGCGCGGTGTGCAGGCCAAGTTTTCCTTTAACGTATCCAGCGCCAGCAAGGGTGCGGTGCTGGACGATTACTCATAAGTAGCTACCGCCAATTTAAAAGCCCGTGAATCTCACGCTTCACGGGCTTTTTACTAAGGGTTATTGGGGTCAGACGCCAATTTCATGACGATGCATAGCATCGCACCCGAAGGGCGTGCCAAGGGCACGATGAATTTGGACTCTGACCCCAAAAACCCTCAAACTATTTGCGTTTTTTGGGCAACATACCCATCGCTGCACGTGACTTTTCAATGCGGTCTTCGCGGCGCTTGTCCATTTTTTCGACTTCCTTGCGCTTGGTGTAGCCGGAGTTGTCTGCGTACCACCACCAAAGCACAGCCATTCCAAATGGCGACAAAACCATCCACCAGGGCAAGGCCGTGAAAGGACCAATCTCAAGATATTTCAGCGCCCCGGCGACAATTCCAATTATTAAAAAATACATCTGCAACTCCTGTTTTTAACTGTAAACCGACAATACCCTTTAAATAAAAGTCAACCAACCTGAGTACAATGACGTTAAACCACTGTAACCCAACCCATCACTCCCCCACTAGGACAATTCATGAAGCATATTCTTGTCGTCATCGCTACCCTCGCCGCTGGCATTTCCGCATCAACTCCAGCCATGGCTGACCTGGCACTGGCCACCGCCAAAAACTGCATGGCTTGCCACGCGGTTGACAAAAAACTGGTGGGTCCTGCGTACAAGGTTATAGCCGCCAAGTACGCCGGCCAGAAAGACGCTGCCGACAAGCTCGCAGCCACAATCATCAAGGGCAGTGTTGGTGTCTGGGGCCCCGTGCCCATGCCTGCCAACGCGCAGCTCAGTGCCGATGAAGCAAAAAAACTGATCGCCTGGGTTCTAGCTACAAAGTAAACCAGAAGCGGTCGCTGCGTCAAATCACGACGCAGACCATAAAAAAAGCCCGTCAATGACGGGCTTTTTTGTTGACCCTGCCCACGCTGGCTTCATGAATGGGGCCAAGTCGTGGATTGCGTGGGCGATGCCCACCCTACAGGGACCTGAGTAGTTGCGATCAAAGGTTCTCGGACAACTGCTCAAGGATCGCGGGATTTTCAAGCGTCGAGATGTCTTGTGTAATCGCCTCGCCCCTGGCAATAACGCGTAACAGACGGCGCATGATTTTGCCGCTGCGGGTTTTTGGCAGGTTATCGCCAAAGCGGATGTCTTTGGGTTTTGCAATCGGGCCAATCTGCTTGCCGACCCAGTCGCGCAGTTCCTTGGCAATGGCTTGGGCCTCATCACCCGTCGGGCGTGAGCGCTTGAGCACCACAAAGGCCACAATCGCCTCGCCCGTCAGATCATCAGGACGACCCACGACGGCGGCTTCTGCGACCAGCGTTGAATGCGCCACCAGTGCCGATTCAATTTCCATGGTGCCCATGCGGTGGCCGGACACATTGAGTACGTCGTCAATACGGCCTGTGATACGGAAATAGCCATTGTCTTTGTTCCTGACAGCGCCATCGCCCGCCAGGTAAATCGTGCCGCCCATTTCTGGCGGAAAGTAGGCTTTCTTGAAACGTTCTGGATCGTTCCAGATGGTGCGAATCATCGACGGCCATGGCCGCTTGACAACCAGCATACCGCCTGCACCGTCGGGCACATCCTTGCCCGCCTCATCGACGATGGCCACCATGATGCCCGGCAAGGGCAAGGTGCAACTGCCCGGCACCAGCGGCGTGGCACCGGGCAACGGCGTGATCATGTGTCCGCCGGTCTCGGTCTGCCAGAAGGTGTCTAGCACCGGGCAGCGCTCGCCACCGATGTGTTTGTAGTACCACATCCAGGCCTCGGGGTTGATCGGCTCGCCGACCGAGCCGAGGATACGCAGGCTGCTCAAATCAGAACGGTCAGGGTGTACCTTTTCGTCGGCTTCTGCGGCTTTGATGAGCGAGCGAATGGCCGTCGGTGCGGTGTAGAAAATCGACACTTTATGGCGCTCGATCATCTGCCAGAAACGGCCCGCATTCGGGTAGGTCGGAATGCCTTCAAAAATGACCTGCGTGGCACCGGCCGCCAGTGGGCCATAAGCCACATAGGTATGGCCGGTGATCCAGCCAATGTCAGCGGTACACCAGAACACGTCCGACGCTTGCAAATCAAACGTCCAGTCCATCGTCAGCTTGGCCCACAGCAGATAGCCGGCTGTGCTGTGCTGCACGCCTTTGGGTTTACCGGTCGAGCCGGAGGTGTACAAAATAAACAGCGGGTGCTCGGCACCGACAAACTCGGGCACGCATTCCGGGGCTGCTTTGGCTGTGACCTCATGCATCAGGCTGTCACGCCCGGCGACCATGTTGCAGGCCGTCGGTGTGCGCTGGTAGACGATGACGTTTTGAATCGACTCACAACCGCCAAGTGCAAGACCCTCATCGACGATGGCCTTGAGCGGCAGCTCTTTGCCGCCGCGCAACTGATAGTTGGCGGTAATCACAGCCACCGCACCAGCGTCCTGAATGCGATCTTGCAGGCTCTTGGCCGAGAAGCCGCCAAACACCACCGAGTGCGTAGCACCAATGCGTGCGCAGGCCTGCATGGCGACCACGCCTTCAACCGTCATCGGCATGTAGATAACGACGCGGTCACCCTTTTTGATGCCCATGGCTTTCAAAGCACTGGCAAACTGGCTGACCCTAGCGTGCAGTTCCTTGTAGGTGACGTTGGTGACCTTGCCATCATCGCTCTCGAAAATGATGGCCTTCTTGTTTTCGGTGGCGGTGCCGAGGTGGCGGTCCAGGCAGTTGTACGAAGCATTGAGTTCGCCGTCTGCAAACCATTGGTAAAAAGGTACGTTCGACTCGTCGAGTACCTGAGTGAAAGGTTTTTTCCAGCTCAGGTTGTCACGCGCCAGTTTTTCCCAGAAGCCTTCAAAGTCTTTTTCCGCATGGGCGCATAGGGCGTTGTAGGCATCCATGCCGGATATGCGGGCGGCTTTGACGGTGGCGGGTGGGGGGGGGAACACGCGGTTTTCAACCAATGTTGATTCAATGGCGGAATTCTGGGTATTCATGGGTAGGCCTCCTCTGGTTAATCAAAGCTGTGCGAGACTGAGTTTTTGGGGTCAGAGCCCAAATTCGACTAGCCTACGGCTCGCCCGGAGGGCGCGGTGCGATGCACCGCAGCGAAATTGGTGTCTGACCCCAATAACTCTGACTGGACTGGGAAGCACAAGTGTACTGATTCGGCCAACTTTTTTCGCCCCTCTACAATCGCCCGACCGGGCAACGACCACGAGACCCCCAAATGACAGCACCCACTCCCGAAAAAATACGCCGATTACATAAGGGTCCTGCATGACTATTTTGTTGTTCATCGGCGGCCTGATCGGCCTGGTCATTGGTGCCGAGCTGCTGGTGCGCGGCGCGTCCAAGCTGGCGCTGTCGTTCGGCATTTCGCCGCTGGTGGTGGGGTTGACAATCGTCGCCTTCGGCACCAGCGCGCCCGAGGTGGCGGTTTCGGTAGGCGCTGTGCTGGACGGCAAGACCGACATCGCGATCGGCAACGTGGTCGGCAGCAACATCTTCAACGTGCTGTTCATCCTCGGCGTGTCGGCGCTGATCACGCCGTTGGTGGTCAACATCCAGCTGATCCGTCAGGAGGTGCCGATCATGATCGGCGCCTCCCTGCTGCTGCTGGCGCTAGGCCTGGACGGCAAGCTGAGCTTTCTCGATGGTGCTATTTTGTTTGGCTTGATGATCGCCTACACCGTGTTTTTGATCGTCCAGTCGCGCAAGGAAACCAAGGCCGCACAGGACAAATACGCAGCCGAGGTCAAACCCGCCGTTCCCGGTGCCTGGGACTCAAAGCTGCCGGCGCAGATCGCGCTGATCGTTGTCGGCCTTGTCTTCCTCGTCTTAGGTTCCGAATGGCTGGTGACCGCATCGATCACCTTTGCCAAGGCGTTGGGCGTCAGCGATCTCGTGATCGGCCTGACCATCGTCGCCGTCGGCACCTCGATGCCCGAGGTAGCGACATCGCTCACCGCCGCGATCAAGGGCCAACGCGACATCGCGGTCGGCAACGTGGTCGGCAGTAACACCTTCAACATCCTGGGCTGCCTGGGACTTTCCGGGCTGGTGTCGGGTGACCTGGGGTTAACCATGACATCCTCGCTGATGGCCTTCGACATCTGGGTCATGCTGGCCGTCGCCCTGGCCTGCCTGCCGGTGTTCATGACCGGGCGCGAGATCGCGCGCTGGGAAGGCGGCGTTTTTATCATGTACTACGCGGCTTATGTGGCTTACCTGATCCTGGCGACCCAGCAACATGACGCGCTGGGCGTGTTCTCAACCGCGATGATGAGCTTTGTGGTCCCGCTCACCGTGATCACGCTGGTCGTGGTGCTGTTCAGGCGCAAAAAGACTTTGGGCAGAACGCCATGAGCGAGAACGACCGCCGCCACCTAGGCGCGTCGTCCTCGGGCGCTCCGGCGGCGCTCGGCGGGGCGGCTCTTTTGTAAATCCCCGATCGTGCTATTTCTGATCATCCTCCTGCCACTGCTGGCGGGCACCCTGCTTACCGGCTGGTCCGGGGCCTACCCATCAACCGGCTACCGTAGCCGCACGGCCTGGCTGGCCGCCGCCGTCACCGCCGCCAGCCTGGCCCTGCTGCTGCTGCAGACGCCCGCCATCATGGCGGGCAGGGATCTGTACTCGTTCACGCCCTGGGTGCCCGAGATCGGCCTGAACTTGGGGCTGCGGCTGGACGGCCTGTCGCTCCTGTTCGCGCTGCTGATCACCGGCATCGGCCTGCTGATCATCCTGTACGCGCATTTTTACCTGGGCCAGGACGATCCGGTCGGCAAGTTCTACAGCACCCTGATGCTGTTCATGGCGGCGATGCTGGGCATCGCGCTGTCGGACAACCTGCTGCTGCTGATCGTGTTCTGGGAACTGACCAGCCTCTCGTCGTTCCTGCTGGTGGGTTACTGGAACCACAAGGCCGACGCGCGCGCGGGCGCCCGCATGACGCTGGCCGTCACGGGCGGCGGCGGCCTGGCCCTGCTCGGCGGCTTCGTGCTGCTGGGCCAGATCGCCGGCACTTACGAGCTGAGCCAGATGCTGGACCAGGGTGCGCGCATCCAGGCCGATGCGCGCTACCCGGCGGCGCTGCTGCTGATCCTGCTGGGCTGCTTCACCAAGAGCGCGCAGTTCCCGTTCCACTTCTGGCTACCGCAGGCCATGGCGGCGCCGACGCCGGTGTCGGCCTACCTGCACTCGGCCACCATGGTCAAGGCCGGCATTTTCCTGCTCGCCAGCTTGAGCCCGGTGATCGGCGGCACCGACCTGTTCGCCGCCATCGTCTCCACCACCGGGCTGGTGACGATGGTGTTTGCCGCCTTCATTGCGATCTTCAAACATGACCTCAAGGCGCTGCTGGCGTACTCGACCATCAGCCATCTGGGGCTGATGACCTTCCTGATCGGGCTGGGTTCTCCGCTGGCGGCCGTGGCGGCGCTGTTTCACCTCATCAACCATGCCAGCTTCAAGGCGGCGCTGTTCATGATTGGCGGCATCGTGGACCACGAGACCGGTGCGCGCGACATGCGCCAGCTCGGTGGCCTGCGCCATCTCATGCCCTGGACCGCTACGCTGGCCATGGTAACGGCGGCGGCCATGGCGGGCGTGCCGCTGTTCAACGGCTTCCTGTCCAAGGAAATGTTCCTGACCGAGAGCGTGACCTTCGCGCAGGCCGGTGGCTGGCGCTGGCTGGTGCCAGCCGTCGGGACACTGGCCGCGACGTTCAGCGTGGCCTACTCGGTGCGCCTGGTTCACGACATCTTCTTCAACGGACCACCGCGCGACATGCCCAACCCGCACCCCCACGACCCGCCGGCCGGCATGCAGGCGCCGGTGATCCTGCTAGCAGTGATTTGCGTTGCAGTCGGCCTGCTGCCGTCGCTGCTCCTTGGGCCCATGGTGCTGGTGGCCGCCACCGCCATGCTGGGCACCGCCCCGCCAGAATTTCAGCTGGCGCTCTGGCACGGCCTGAACCTGCCGCTGCTGCTAAGCGTGCTGGCGCTGGTCGGCGGCACCGCGCTGTACTTCACGCTGGCACGCGGCGGCCGGCTGCACCGATTGAACTCCGAAAACTGGTTCGGCCTGCTGACCGGGTTGAAGCTGTTTACCCGAGGGACGGAACAGCTCTTCAACAGCGCCGTCCGCCTGACCGCCAAGCTGGAAACTGCCTCGCTGCAACGCTACATTGCCTGGATGCTGATGGCCACGCTGGTGGTGGCGGCCGCGCCCCTGCTGTCGGGTGAAGTGCCTGGCACCGGCTCACGCACCCTGCTGCCGGTCTCTCTGCCGGCGCTGGTGGTCTGGGGCCTGCTGCTGCTGGCCTGTGTCTGGCTGGCCCTGCGCCACCATCAGCGTTTCCAGTCGGTGCTGGTCGTCGGTGTGGTCGGCCTGGTGACCGCGCTGGCCTTTGTCAGCTTCTCGGCCCCCGACCTCGCGCTCACGCAGCTGACCGTTGAAGTGGTTACCACCGTGCTGCTGCTCATGGGTCTGGCGCTGCTGCCCCGGCAATCACCGCACGAGTCTTCCACCGGGCGCCGCACGCGCGATGCCGCGCTCGCACTGTGCGGCGGCGCCGGCATCGCCTGGCTGGCCTGGGTCATGCTCACGCGCGACCACGATTCGATCGCCTGGTATTTCCTCAACCAGTCGGCCATCGCCGGCGGCGGAACCAATGTCGTCAACGTGATCCTGGTGGACTTCCGCGGCTACGACACCTTCGGTGAAATCACCGTGCTCGGTATTGCGGCGATTGGCGTACTGGCCATGATGGAGGGCATGCGCACGCGCCGCCCGGCCAGCGACGGCGACGGCCTGCCCTGGACCTTTGCCGCGCCGCCGCTGATGCTGCGCGTGGCCGCCCGCGTGGTGCTGCCGCTGGCGCTGGTGGTGACGCTCTACATTTTCATGCGCGGTCACAACCAGCCCGGCGGCGGCTTCATTGCCGGGCTGATCACCGCCGTGGCGCTGGTGCTGCAATACATGGCCATGGGCCAGTCGCGCGCCGAGGCGCAGCTAGCGGCCGATGGCGGACGCCGTTTCGTGCGCTGGATCGGCATCGGTCTGGGGATTGCGGGGCTCACGGGTGTGGGATCCTTCGTGTTCGGCCAGCCTTTCCTGACCAGCGCCTACGGCCATCCCTACCTGCCTTTGCTGGGCGGCATCCCACTGGCCAGCGCCGCACTGTTTGACCTCGGCGTGTACGTCACCGTGGTCGGCTCGACGCTGCTGACGCTGTCCACCCTGGGTTCGGTGAGCCGCGTACCGGACGAGGCAGCGGCATCTCACCCACAGAATGGAGTGCCACCATGAGTCTGGAGTTTCTGGTCGCCAGCGGCATCGGTGTCGTCACCGCTACCGGTATATACCTGATCCTGCGCGGACGCACCTGGCCGGTGGTGCTGGGACTCTCCCTGCTCGGCTATGCCGTCAACGTGTTCATCTTCGCGATGGGTCGCCTCTGGCAGGACGCTGCGCCCATTCTTTCAGCCACCGGGCGCGTCGCCGACCCGCTGCCGCAGGCGCTGGTGTTGACCGCCATCGTGATCGGCTTCGCCACCACGGGCTTTGTGATTGAACTGGCGCTGCGCAGCCGGCACGAATCCGGCACCGACCATGTGGACGGGCACGAGCCTGGGCATGGCCCCGGCAAAGCGCGGGATGACATTAGCGTCGCCGGGCCGCCCCAAGAAAGCTCAGCCCCTGTTCTCAGGGAAAGGGGCAGCGCAACGCCGGAGACAGACGCAGTGGCAAGCGTGGGGGCACCTATTCCATGAGCGATCTGCTGAACGCCCTGTTTAGCTCTCACCTGCCGGTGCTGCCGGTATTGCTGCCGCTGTTCACGGCGGTGGCCCTGCTGCTCATGGGCGACCATGGCGGCGAGGCCAGCTACGGCGGGCCGCTGCAACGCAGGCGGCTGATCCGTCTGGTCAGCCTGGTCTCCGTAGTGCTGGGCGCTGTGCTGGCCTGGCGCCTCATGCTCGAGGCGGCCACCGGCACACTGACGGTGTACCCGCTGGGCGGCTGGCCCGCGCCCTTTGGCATCGTGCTGGTCATCGACCGCCTGAGCGCCATGATGCTGGCCCTGACCTGGACCATCGCGGTGCCGGTGCTCTGGTACGCCACGGGCGGCTGGGACGTGCGCGGACGCCACTTTCACACCCTGTTCCACTTCCTGCTGATGGGTGTGTCGGGCGCCTTCGTAACGGGCGACCTGTTCAACCTGTTTGTGTTTTTTGAAGTGCTGCTGATTTCCTCCTATGTGCTGCTGGTCCACGGCCAGGGGCGCGAGCGTTTCAAGGCAGGCGTGCACTTTGTGGTGCTCAACCTCGTGGCTTCGGCGTTGTTCCTGGTAGGCCTGGCCATCGTGTACGGTGTGGCCGGCACCCTCAACATGGCGGATCTGGCGCTGCGCGTAGCACAGCTCGGCCCCCAGGAAGCCACGCTGTTCAAGGCCGGCGCCATGCTGCTGCTGGTGGTGTTCGGCCTCAAGGCGGCCATTGTGCCGCTCTACCTCTGGTTGCCCGGCACTTACGCGGCCGCCAGCGCACCCGTCGCAGCCATGTTTGCCATCATGACCAAGGTCGGCGTGTACGGCATCATCCGCGTACATGCCGTGATCCTTGGCGAAGGCGCGGGACACGCCGCGCGGGCCGCCGAACCGTGGCTGCTGCCGGTGGCGCTGATCACGATGGCGCTCGGCGTTCTGGGCGCGCTGGCCGCGCACAGCCTGACGCGGCTGGTGTCCTACCTCACCGTGGCGTCTGTCGGTACCATCCTGGCCGGCATCGGCCTGTTCACCCCGGCGGCCATGTCGGCTGCGCTTTATTACATGGTGCACAGCACGCTGGTGATTGCTGCGCTGTTCCTGCTGGTCGAACTGGTGGCCTCCCAGCGCGGTGCGGCCGGTGACCTGCTGCAACCGGCAGCAAAGGTGGCACAACCCGTGCTGCTGGGTCTCATGATGCTGCTCGGTGCGGCGTCGGTCGTCGGCCTGCCGCCGCTGCCCGGCTTTCTCGGCAAAATCATGATCCTTGAAAGCGCGGCACACACACCCGCCAACGCATGGGTCTGGACGTTGCTGCTGGTGGTCAGCTTCCTGACGCTGATAGCGCTGGCGCGCGCCGGCTCCATCCTGTTCTGGAACGTGCTGCCGGCGGGCAAACTGCCAGTTCGCCCGGGCGCCAGCTCGCGCCTGACGCTGGCAACCCTTGGCCTGCTGGGCTTGAGCCTGCTGCTTGCCGTGGCGGCGTCCCCGCTCAAGCGCTACACCGATGCCGCTGCGGCGCAACTGGCGGACCGCGCTGCTTACGCCGAGGCCGTGCTGGGCCCGCAGGGCGGCTCGGCGGCCGCGACCACGCGGCCTTACCGCGGCGGCGAAGGCGAAGTGCGACTGCCTGCCGTGGAAGGCCAGCGATGAAAAAAACAGGCTGGTTCGCCCACCCCTGGCTGTCTGTCCTGCTGGCAGCCAGCTGGCTGCTGCTGCAACAAACACTGGCGCCCTTTCACCTGATCTCGGCGGCGCTGATCGGCCTGCTGGTGCCGCGCCTGCTGCATGCCTTCCTGCCAGCGTCAGGGGCCATGCGCTTCAGACCGACTCTGCGTTTGATACTGGTCGTGCTGTGGGACATCGTGGTGTCCAACATCACGGTGGCGCGGCTGGTGCTCGGCCCGATGTCACGGATGCAGCCGGCCTGGGTAACCGTGCCGCTGGCGCTCAGCCACCCCACTGCGATTTCCCTGCTGGCCAGCATCATCACGAACACGCCGGGGACGGTTTCCTGCCTCATCGACGAGCAGCGCAAGCACATTCTGGTTCATGCACTCGATTGCAGCGACCCGGCGCAGATGGCGGCCGACATCAAGGCGCGTTACGAAACCCCTCTGCTGGCCATCTTTGAACACCCGCCAGAACACACCGGAGAAAGCCCATGAGTATCAATATCCTAGTCTTGTCTTTGGACATCGCCGTCGGCGCGGTGTCGCTGGCCATGGCGCTGTGTGCGTGGCGTCTGATGCGCGGGCCCCACATCACCGACCGCGTGCTGGCCATCGACACGCTGTACATCAATGCGGTGGCGCTGGTGGTGCTGCTGGGCATTCGCCTGCAAACACCCATGCTGTTCGAGGCAGCCCTGATCATGGCGATGTTGGGCTTTGTCTCGACCGTGGCGCTGGCGCGCTATCTGACCCGCGGCGACGTAATCGAATGAAGGGTACCTCTAAAAATCCAGATTTCATCCCAACTGCTGCGTTGCGGAAAAAATTTCTTACTAACATATCAATCATATGCGGCGCTGCGAAATTTTTCCCACGCCTTGCATTTGGGCGAACTCTAAATTTTTAGAGATACCCTGAAACGGAGGACATGACTATGGGACTTCATCCTGTCGCTGAATGGCTGGCCGCCGCATGTTTGCTGGTGGCGGCCTTCTTCTCGCTGGTAGGCGCCATCGGGCTGGTGCGCCTGCCCGACTTCTTCATGCGCCTGCACGCACCCACCAAGGCCTCAACGCTGGGCGTCGGCGGCGTGCTGCTGGCCAGCATGATCCTGGCGGCTGCCGAAGGCCGGGCCGGCTTCGCCGAACTGCTGATCACGCTGTTTGTCTTCGTCACCGCACCGGTGTCGGCCAACATGCTGGCGCAGGCGGCGCTGCATCTGCGTTTGCCCAGCAAGGCCCCTGCGCCCAAGGACGCGGTGCCCGAACGGCGTCCGTCCTGAGCGGCGCCGTCCGGGCGGCTTCAGGAGGTGGTGCGCCCCACCATATCCCGCAGTTGTGGGTAAAAGCCACTGCCCATGCGTTACAGGGCAATGCGGTTATCGGTCAGGGACTGGTCAAACTCAAAGCGCAGGCGCAGGTTTTGCGGGGCGATGTGAAGCCCGTTCTCTTGCGCCATATCGGGGGCAATTTCCCACATCCGTTCAGTCAATGACTCAAAGCTGGGCGCCTCGGTACACAGCGCCAGCTCGGCGCAGGACGCCACGAACATGTGGCACTCAGCATCAAAGATGACTTCAACGGTGAATGGCTTGAAGGGGATAACGTTGCTCATGGCTGCATCGTAGCGAAAAAGCCCTGAGCTGCTACTTAAGCGGCCACCTCGGCTTTTTCAACCTTCACCAGCGCCTCATAGCGATTGAACAGGAACGCGACCCGGTTGGCATCGTCGGGTTTGCCGGTGTGGGTGGCGCGCGTGTCGTGAATTTAATTCGAGCCTGAACCCTTATTTTCCAAAAGTCATGCGTGCACGGGCCAAGCTAGAAATGCTTCAAACAGCATGAAACACTACACTAGCAACCTCCTGTCGCGGTTTCGCCCCGATTGGCGACTCTCCAGTCAAGCTGGCCGAACGGTATGCACGCAAACGGTACACCCGCCTGTTCGAAAAGCCCGAATGAGACCAAAATTCCACTCCCGAATCGCACCATGAAACGCCTCGCATTGAAAGCAAGAGTTGCCTCGTTGGCGTGGGCGCTGACCCTGTCCACTTCGACGATGGCTGCGGACACGCCCCCCCTGAAACCCTGCCACCTGCCAGGCCTGAAGGACGCCGTGCTGTGCGGCAGCATTGCGCGAGCGCTCAACCCACTGGAGCCGGCAGGCAAACACATAGACATCCACTTCGCCGTGGTGCCATCCAACTCACGTGAAAAACATGCGGACCCGGTCTATTTCCTGGCCGGCGGCCCCGGGCAGAGCGCCTTGGAGGTGATGCCGCAGGTGTTGGGTGCACTGCGCCGGCTCAACAACCGCCGCGACCTGGTCTTTGTGGACCAACGCGGCACCGGCAAGAGTGCAGCATTGAAGTGCGCGCCCGACGTGCAGCTCAGTCTGGCGGAGTTGATCGACCCCAGCCAGATGCCGCAACGCATGGCCCGTTGTCGCGCCGAGCTGGAGCGTCTACCGCACGGGGACCTGCGCCAGTACACCACCAGCATCGCCATGGCCGACCTGGACGCCGTGCGTGCTGCACTGGGGCAGGAGCGCATCAACCTGGTGGGTGCGTCGTATGGCACGCGCGCGGCGCTGGAATACCTGCGCTTGTACCCGCAGCGGGTTAGACGCATGGTGCTCGATGGCGTGGCGCCAGCGGACCTGTCCTTGCCGCAGAGTTTTGCCGAAGACGCCAACGCGGCGCTGCAGCAACTTTTTGCCGACTGTGCGGCAGACCTCGATTGCGCCAAGAGACACCCCCAACTCGCCGAGCGTTGGGAGCAGTTGTTTACGCGCTTGCCGATGCCCGTGGTCATCAGCCACCCCTTGACGGGTACGACCGAGTCCTTGACGCTGACATCGCCGATGCTGGCTGCGCTGGCGCGCGGGCCGCTGTATGTGCCGTTTTTGGCGGCCGGTCTGCCTACGGCGATTGATGACGCCAGCCGGGGCCGTTGGTCGGCGATGTTCGGCCTGGCCAGTGCACTGGGTGACCGCTCTGGCAATGGGCTCAGCATGGGCATGCATTTCTCGGTGCTGTGCGCTGAAGACGGCGCGAACAGCGCATTGCCAGCCAAGGCCGGGCGATTTGCCAACACGCTGGAGACCGCCTATGGCGCCGTGTGTTCCAGCTGGCCCCGGGGCGCCGTCGATCCTGGCTTCTACCAGATCCCGCGCAGCACCGCGCCAGCGTTGCTGCTCAGCGGCGGCGCCGATCCGGCGACGCCGCCGCGCCACGCCGAGCGTGTGGCCAAGGCCTTGGGAGCCCAAGCCCGCCATATCGTGGTGACCAAGGCGGGCCATGGCATTCTGCGTCTGGGCTGCGCCAGTGACATCGTGTTTCGATTCCTCGACAACCCGGATCAGGCCGAGTCCCTCAAGGGCGATGCCAGCTGCCTGGCTCACATTCCCGCCGCCAGGGCCTTTGTGCCCCTGGCCGCCCACATGAAGGCGCAACCATGATTCGCATCGAACGGCTTTCCAAGCACTTTGTCCAGCCCAGTGCCTGGCGCAAGCCCAAAGTGCAGGTACAGGCGGTATCCCAGCTCAGCTTCACGGCCCCTGATGGCTGCATCACCGGCCTGCTGGGCGCCAATGGCGCCGGCAAAACCACCACCTTGCGCATCGTCGCCGGACTGCTCAGCGCCGACACCGGGCAGGTATGGATCGATGGCATCGACGTGCAACAGGCGCCGCGCGCCGCGCTGGCCAAACTCGGCTGCCTGAGCGATTCACGTGGCTTGTATCCACGCCTGAGCGCCCGGGAAAACATCGTCTACTACGGCCGACTGCAAGGCATGGATGGCGTTGCCGCCAACCGGCGCGTGAGCGAGCTGGGTGAACTGCTGGACATGACCGAGCTGCTGGAGCGGCGCACCGAAGGTTTCAGTCAGGGCGAGCGCATGAAGACGGCACTGGCCCGGGCTTTGATTCACGACCCGCCCAATCTGCTGCTGGACGAGCCCACCAACGGCCTGGACGTGGTGGCGACCCGGCGCCTGCGCGAAGCCTTGCTGCATCTGGCCAGCCCGGCCGGGGGCAGCAAGTGCATCGTTTTTTCCACCCACATCATGCAAGAGGTAGAGCGCCTGTGCAACGAGGTGACGGTGGTCGCATCGGGCCGAGATGTGGCGCGCGGCAGCGTGGCGGCACTGTGCCAGCAGACCGGATGCACCGACTTTGAAGATGCGTTTGTGTCGCTCGCCTTTCCCACCAGCAGCAGCCTTGCGGGACCGACCTTCAGCTCTGTCCTCAACTGATTAGGAGAAGCCATGAACGCCAGTTGGATCGTTTTTCGCAAAGAGATGGTGGACGCCTTTCGCGACCACAAGACCCTGCTGATCCTGTTGATCAGCACCGTGCTGATGGGGCCGCTGATGATGTTGCTCATGTCGACCATCGTGGCGAAGCAGGAAGAGAAATCTGAGTTGCGCGAGGTCTGGGTGGCCGATCTGGAGCGCGCGCCCGCGTTGCACAACTTTTTGCTGCGCCAGGGCATGAAAGTCAATGTGGCACCGCCCGACTATGAAGCCCGGTTGCGTGACTTCAAGTTCGGCGAGTCCGTCATCGCGGTAGCGGACGACTACCAGGAAAAACTGACCCTTGGCGAAGCACCCGAGTTGCGGGTGGTGTTTGATTCGGCCAACCGGCAGTCCGGCGTTCTAGTGGGGCGCAACCTGGGCTTGCTGCGGGCCTTCAATCGTGAGCAGGGCCTGCTGGAACTGGCTTTGCGGGGGGTCGCGCCTGCCGTGCTGGAACCGTTCAAGGTTCAGGAACGCAACCTGGCGGATGCGCAAAGCCGCTCGGCGCAACTGACCGCCATGGTGCCCTGGGTGGTGATCATGGCGGTGCTGTTTGGGGCCATGACCGTGGCACTGGATACGACTGCGGGCGAGCGCGAGCGTGCGTCCTTGGAGCCCTTGCTGACCAACCCGATGACGCCGCTGGCGCTGGTTTTTGGCAAGTGGATGGCGGTGTCGGCGGTCGCCATGTTGATCGCCTTGCTCAGCGTGGCGAGTTTTTTGCCGGCCCGCTGGTTGATCCGCAGTGAAGCCCTGCAAGCCATGTTCCGATTTGGCCCGGGCGAAGGCGTCTTGTTCTTGACCATGCTCCTGCCTCTGGCGGCCGCAATTGCCGCCATTTTGATGTTGACCGCCGTTTTTGGCCACACCTACAAGGAAGCGCAGGCCCGCTCCACCTTTGTCTTGCTGGGCTTTCAGATGGCGCCGCTGGTGGCCATTATGGACTTTTCCGGTGAAAAGCCATGGCACCTGTGGCTGCCCAGCCTGGCGCAACAGACGGTCATGCTGCGGGTGCTGCGCGGCGACGCGCTGCAGTGGCAGCATGTGGTGATACCGACCACCGTCAGTCTGGGCCTGACCATCGTTTGTCTGGCGCTATTGGCCGCCAGGCTGAAGAAACTGGCGTTGCGCTAGCCGCGCGCGCCAGTTGCGCTGCGATGGCTACGATGGCTACGCCACTTTTTTTCCAAAATAATCGCGGCGTCGTGTTACGGATAAGGGAATTCAACCACATGAGGCCAAGTGGCGTGGTTCAAAAAGTGCCGTTTTTGGGAGTTTTTGGGGTCAGAGCCCAAATTCGACTAGCCTACGGCTCGCCCGGAGGGCGCGGTGCGATGCACCGCAGCGAAATTGGTGTCTGACCCCAATAACTCGATGGTTTGCCTATGACTCAACCGATGGCCATCCGCAAAAGTGTTACCCGATTTTGAACCACGCCCAATCAGGCGTGAAGCTCTTCCCGAATGACCCGGCGCAAGGTAGCTTCTATCTGCTCGCCAGACATGGCCTGGTGCAGCGCCTGATTGATCAATATCTGGTAGCCACGTTCGCCGGCCTTGGCGCGAAAAAACTCAATGACCGAGACATCCAGCATGATCGAGACGCGCTGCTTGCCCATCCGCTCATTCACTGCGCTTGCAAATTCTGCCTGGCTTGCATCACGCAGGCCCACGCGCAACCGTGGCGGCTTAAGGGCCGGATTAAATTCCTGCGGCGTCACGACGCGCGCGGCGTGCGTTGCGCCGAGCTGCATGGCAGCACCCCAGCCCCGCCCGGGGGTTCGTCGATGTCCGGGCTCAACGCGTCACTTGACCGCCAGCGGCTGAGCGAACCTCAGCGACAGCGTCGTGCCGTGGCGCAGCGCCTCGTACATTTCGCCGCCGATCTCGCCTTTCTGCGGCTGCGTGTGCGTCACATACAGCACGTAGGTTCCTGCCCAGGGCACAGCTATGCGCAGCTCGCCTTGGGCGTCGCTGTACAGCTCGCGGCTCCAGCCGTTGGGCGCGTACACGCTCACCTTGGTCTTGGGCAGCGGCGCGCTGTTGAAGACGACGCGGACCAATTCCGGGCTGCCCTTGACCGGTAGCATATCGAGCGCCAGCACTGGGGCCGAGCCGCTGCCTGGCACATCCAGCCGAGCGTAGACCATGTTGCGCACCTTGCCCTGGCCGCCATGCTTGCTCATGTCGATGACCCTGCCGCCGGCACGCTCCATCAACACCGGAAGCCCGATGGCGGCGACGGCGATGTGGTCGGCCCGCGTAACGACTGGTAGCGGCTTGCGCGCGCCGTCCGCCGAGGGCTGCCAGACGACCGGGTTCAGGATGTTGTCGAGGATGCCCGGGCTTTTCTCGCGCAGGCCTTCCTGATACTCGCCGTAGTACAGGCGTGCTTCGTTGTTGTTGTCACCGGCTTCGAGCCAGAAGTAATGCGCTGCCGCAGGCAGAGACACGGCGCCGGCAAGCAGAGCGGCGCACAGGTAACGGAGGGAGTGTTTCACAGGGGGGTTCCTTGCCGGTGCGTGAATGGAGATCGCGTCTGCGCCCACTTGCTCAGCCGGCAATGGTAACAGTAGATGTCGCCGCTCTCGCAGCGCTTGGACTTCAGGGTTGACGCGATCCGCTCAGCGTGTTGGTGCGCGCCAGACGCAGCGCCTGGCCCAGTCGGCCTGCATCTGAGCCACGCCTTTTAG
>JBCKNC010000044.1:0-21028 GCA_038902915.1 Polaromonas sp. | reverse complement strand
TCTCATTACAGGAGACTTCGATGAAATTCAAATCCACCGCTGCGTTTGCCATATTAGCGCTCAGTACCAGCTACGCCATGGCCCAGCAGGGCGTCAGCAAGACTGAGATCACCCTGGGCTCGATCCAGGACCTGTCGGGACCTGCCGCCAGCTTTGGCAAGCATGCCCGCCTGGGCATGCTGCTGCGGGTTGATGAAATCAATGAGCAGGGCGGCATCAACGGCCGGAAGCTGAAAATCATTGTGGAAGACTCGGCCCTTGACCCCAAGAAAGCCGTGCTGGCGGCGCAGAAGCTGGTCAACCAGGACAAGATTTTCATGATGGTCGGCCATCTCGGGACGGCGCACAACCTGGCCGCCATGCCGGTCCAGTTTGACAAGAACGTGATCAATTTCTTCCCGCTCGCGCCGGCGCGCGAGATGTACGAGCCCTTCCACAAGCTCAAATACGCTTTCTCAGCCACCTACTTCGACCAGATGCGCCATGCCACGCCGAAATTGGTCAAAGAAAAAGGCATCAAGAAGGTCTGCACCATGTACCAGGACGACGAGTTCGGCCTGGAAGTGATGCGCGGCGGCGAAGCCGGCCTCAAAACCATGGGTATGGAATTCGCCGAAAAAACCTCCTACAAGCGCGGCGCGACCGATTTTTCGTCGCAGGTTGCCAAGATGAAAGCCGCCGGCTGCGAGATGGTGGTGTTGGGCACCATCATTCGTGAAACCATCGGTGCCATTGGCGAGTCGCGCAAAACAGGTTTCAATCCGCTCTTTCTCGGCACCGCTGCGGCTTACACCGACCTGATTCACAAACTCGGCGGCAAGGCCATGGACGGGCTGTACGCCATGATGACGGCGCAACACCCCTACCTCGACGAGGCTTCGCAGCCGATCAGCTTCTGGGCCAACAAATACAAGACCAAGTTCAACGAAGACCCGACCATCTTCTCGGTCTACGGCTACACCATCATCGACACCTTTGCCAAAGCGGCGCATAAAGCCGGCCCCAGCCTGAGCACCGACAGCTTCATCAAGGCCATGGGTACGATGACCATTCCGCCCGACATGTTTGGCAGCCCTGCGGCCAACTTCTCGCCGACCAAGCGGCTGGGCAGCGATGCCTCGCGCCTGTCGCAAATCACCGATGGCAAGTGGAAAGTGGTGTCCGAGTACATGAAGTAATCGGCTCGCCAGCGCTCAGTCAAAAGCCACCTTCGGGTGAATGGCACTTGCTTAAGCGCAATACGGCCCGGCTGCCGGGCCGTGCGCTGCATGGTGTGAGCAAGCTCGCTCGCACATCAAAGCGAATGTCGCCACTCGGTTTGCTTAAGTAAGAGCCATTCAACTTAAGGGGAGATATGAAACAATTTTTTTGGATGACCGCTGTCTTGCTTGCTGCAACGTATCTGGTTTCGACCGCAAATGCAGCGGATGCACCGAAGGCTGTAGACGCAAACGCGCCAGCGTATCAACATAGCGTGCAGTTCGAGTGGGACGCAGCCGCCCGCAAAGTGCTTGGCAGTACGCCGTTCATCCACCGCGCTCGCGCCAGCTTGATGGCTGACCTCGCTACATTCAATGCACTGAACACCATCACGCCAAAGTACAAAGCCTATGGGTCGGCGCTGCCAGCCGCGCCCGAAGCATCAGCCGATGCGGCGGTCGCGTCAGCGTACATGACTATCTTGGCCGGTGTCGCGGGCGCGGATACTGCGTTACTCGAAAAAACCTATCAGGAGCAGTTGAAGAAAGTCACGGACGGCGTGGCGAAGGCGCAAGGTGTGGTGCTGGGCAAGCGCGCTGCGCTGGCCATGCTGGCGATGCGTGTCGAGGATGACCTGGCGCGGGTCGATTTCAAGAAGCGCGATGCCGGCCCCGGCGTCTATGAACTCACGCCGGAGCACAAGATGATGTCGAGCATAACCATCACAAAAATCCGGCCGTTCGGCATCAAGCGTGTTGCTGACTACGACCCAGGCCCACCACCCGCCCCCGATAGTGCGGTTGCTAAAAGTGATCTCGCCGAAGTGAAACGCTTTGGTGCGCGCACCAGCACCGCACGGTCCAGCGAGCAGGCGATTGCCGCAATCTTCTGGAACTCGGGAGAGGATAACGATCCCACCATGCTCAAAGACATCGCCGAGAAGCGCCGCATGTCGATGGTAGATGTTGGGCGCATGATCGTGCTGGTTAATCTCTACGAGTTCGACGGCCGGATTGTCTACGATACGTTCAAGGACAAGTACGGCTACTGGCGACCGTACAACGCCATCCGCGGCAAGTTTGCCGACGCAGCCGCGCGCGACGACGAATGGGACAGCCTGTTGCGTACGCCATCAAACCCCGACTATCCCTCAGGCAGCGGCGTGGCGGGTGGCGCAATGGCGCGATTCATCGAGGAATTTACCGCCGGCCCGAATCCGGTGACACCAAGCTGGCGCAATAGCGCAATTGGCGTCACGCGCACGTGGCCTAGTGGCGAAGCGATGGGACGCGAGCTGGGCTATTCGCGCATCTGGGGCGGTGTCCATTTTCGGACCTCGACTGAGGTCGGGTACCAGCTCGGTCGCCGGATGATGGACGAGATTATTGCCACGGAGATGACGCCGCTAAGCCGTTAGCGCCGCCGCGTACGCAATCAAGGCGACTTCTCACGCTTAACCTGCACCGGCATTTCATCCTGCCGGAGCGTGAGTTGTTTCACCTTGCCGTTCTCACGTGTGCTCGGTCCGCTTGTGACGAACAACTTCGGCTTTGAATTCGAGCGTAAATACGCGCCGTATCAGTTGCGCTTTCTTAATGCCTTCCAATTCGCTATTCTTTAGCCACTGCAACTCTTACTGGAATAGGCACCAATGGAACGACGTAACTTCTTTCGATTGACTGGCCTCGGCGCAGCGAGTGTCCTTACGGCACCCCACACCTTGGGTGCCACGAATGTACAACTCGACCGTGTGCACGATGCGATCAGCCCGCCGCCGCCAGAGCGGGCGGCCTCCGACGAAGCATTTTGGCATCGCATCAGAGCGTTCTACACCCCGCCAGCCGATTACATCGACCTTGATCAAGCGAACACCGCGTCCACAGCAAAGCCGGTCTTTGACGCCTTTGTCGAGCGTGCGCGTTGGCTCAGTCACGCGCCGGCTGAACGCTTCAGCATTATGTGGAACAAGGAGCTCGATGCGGTAACACGACCTGAACTCGCCGCCTATCTTGGTGCGAAGCCCCAGCAACTTGCTTTCATGGCTAACGCCACGACTGCGCTGAACACCGTACTCAACGGGTTTCCGCTCGCTCGCAGTGACGAAATCCTTGTGACCGATCATGAGTATCCGGACATGGTTGAGACTGTGCTCCAGCGCGGGCGTCGGGAAGGCGTGGTCATGCGTGTCGTCAAGGTTCCTGCGGCGACCGATGATCCGCGTGTGCTCGTCACACGCGTTGCCGAGGCGATCACGCCCCGCACGAAGCTTCTGCTGATCTCCCACGTAAGCGCTTGGTCGGGCGAGATTCTTCCGGTTGCGGAAGTAACGGCCGTTGCGCGGAGCCATGGCGTGGCGGTGCTCGTGGACGCAGCGCAAAGTGTTGGTACCCTCGATGTTGACTTCGACGCAATTGGTTGCGACTTCCTCGCAGCCTCTCTACACAAAGGGCTCGGCGCTCCAGTGCCGACTGGCGTGTTGGTCATGCGGGGTGAGCATGTCGGATCTGTGTGGCCCTTGTTCCCACCCTCTTGGGACACTACCAAGCACCCAATGGACCTCTACGAGTGGGCGGGCACGTTTAACATGGCTGCTCTGGCTTCCGTGAGCGACGCGCTGGCATTTCAACGCTCGCTCGGCGCGGAGCAGAAGCGCTCGCGCCTTCGCTACCTGGGGGGGTACTGGCAGGATCGGCTACGCGACGTTGACGGCGTCCAATTACTTTCCCCTCGTGATCCGGCGCGTTGGGCTGGTGCGGCTGCGCTACAGATTGACAACATTCCTTCGAAGGCTCTGGCAAAGCACTTGCGCCAGCGGCGTGGGGTCCTAGTCCAAGACAAGGCAGGGCGTCACTCGCCGTTCAAGAACGCGATTCGGGTGGCTCCTAGTCCCTATACCACTCCAAAAGAACTTGATCGCTTTGTCGCGGCCATTCGTGAGATTGCCAAAACTGGAAGCCTCGCGTGAATTAAAGGGGTTATTTGTTTTGCCAAGGGCTGACCAGTCAAAGGGGTTAGCGTGAATGGCACTTACTTAAGCGCAATACGGCCCGGCTGCCGGGCCTTACGCTGCCTGGTGGGAGCAAGCTCGCTCCCACATCAACGCGAATTTCGCCACTCGGTTTGCTCAAGTAAGTGCCATTCGCCTTCGGGTGGCTTTTTTTATAGCCTGATCAGGAGACGATGTAGGCGCCCGCCCCGGTCGATAGCAGCTTGCCGTCAGCGCCAAAAAATTCCATGCGCGTGCTCGCCACGCGCGAACCCAGGCGCATGACCTCGGCGCGCAACTCGAAATGCTCGCTGATGCCGGGGCGCAGGTAATCGATGCGCAGGTCGATGGTGCCGAGCTTGGCAAAGCGGTTCAGGCGCAGCAGCGGCGACTCGTCCATGTGGCGCGCGCCTATGGCCGCCATGACGGCCAGACCGCCCATGGCGTCCAGCCCGGCGCTGATCACGCCGCCATGAAGCCGGTTGTGGGCATAGTGGCCCAGCAGATGATCGCTCATGGTGATGCGGCCAGTGACACGCTCCGGCTTGAGCGAGGTAATCTTCAGGCCCAGCACGCGGTTAAAGGAAATCTTCTCTTCAAAAAGCGTTTTCAGCCCGGCGATGAACTCGGGCTCGAATTCGATGGCTGCGGCGGCGCTGGAGGAGGTGGTGTAGGTCATAGGCCCAATTGTCGTGCAGCCAGGTCTGTCATCCTAGAAACCGCAGTAGTTTTTGGGGTCAGAGCCCAAATTCGACTAGCCTACGGCTCGCCCTCCGGGGGCGGTGCTTCGCACCGCTGCGAAATTGGTGTCTGACCCCAATAACTAGGTTTTCAATACCGCGTCGCCCACAGCCACCTTCACCGAACGTTCATGCGACCATGCCTCGTAGGTGACAGCCTCGCCGTCGGCCCATATTTTGAGGGCCAAGGTCTCGCCTGGATAGAACTCCTTGATGAACCGCGTCGACATCGCGCCGATACGGTCACAGTCGTAATCCGCCAGTGCGCGGGCCAGAGCGTGGTGGATCATCCCCATCGTGCAGGTGCCATGCAGGAAAGGGCGCTCATAGCCAGCCTGGCGTGCAGCCGGCGGCCATGAGTGGACGGGGTTCACAATGCCATTCAAGTCATAGAGCAGCGCCGCCTGGGCGATCGTCGGGATATTGCAGCGCATATCCTCGACGCGGGATGGCCGTGCGGCTATGGCCGGGATCGGTTCATCGGTCCCACCGAAGCCACCGTCGCCACGGCAAATTGCAACGCCTGTCAGGGTCGCAAGCCGTCGTTCGCCTTGCAGATCGACGAGGTCGGATTCGCAGACGATGTAAGCCCCTTTCGATGCGCCTTTGTCGATGATCTTGACGATCCGCAGTTGACTGTAGACAGTCGCTTCGGCGGGCAGCGGTGCATGCAGCTTGAGCGACTGCTGGCCGTGCAGAACCCGTGCCCAGTCGGCGCCGGTCCACGCTTCATTCAGCCAGAATCCCTGATTCGCGAGTACCAACGCCATGCTTGCGACGGCGCGCAGCGAGTCGCCGTAGACGTAGGCCAACTGCCGCTCGTCCAGCGGGTCGAAGCCGAAGCCCACGCTCAAGGCGTAGCGCGAACAGTCCTGACGCGTGTAGGTCTGGGTAATTCTGGGGAAATCGTGGCTGAGTAGGGCGCTTACGTTCATGTGGGCTCCGTGGAAATCCGTGCAATCCGGATTCAAGTAGGTATTTCAAATCTTAGCAAGACCTGCCCGCGGAGTTTTTGGGGTCAGAGCCCAATAACTCATGTACCTTTTTCCGTCATTGCGAGCGTAGCGCGGCAATCGTGCGCCCGTGAAGGCGTACAAACAGCACGGTGCAAGTCCGTGTCAGGGTAAGCCCAGGCCCTGTAGCCGAAGGTAACTGCGTCGCTGCGAGGCGGGGTGGAGAGCAACCGCAGGCGAACTGGCAGTCCGCAGGATAACGAACTCGATTCGGCGGGGAGTGACGGCGAGCTAGCGATTGCATGGTGAAGCCTGAAACTCACCGGACACGCTGAGTAGGCGTTGAAAGCGATGTCCGGGTCACCCACGTGGTTGGAGGTGGAATGTCAGGAAGTTTGTACGAGATAAGCGGGGAGACCTGCGGCCCGAGGTGACGGGCAAGCAGGAGTCAGAGCCATCGTAGTACCGATGGGCGGCAAGAGCAGAACAGGGCCAAAACGAGCTGGAAACAGAACGTGCTGACCGGGGTGTTTGCCCCTTGTGCCTAAACTTTGCAGAGGGCAGCCTGAGAAACGCGGAGTAGGAAAGCCGCACTAGGCAGGGTGGCAGGAAGGTGGATTACGTGAAAGCCAGAAAGTACGAAAACATGAGTGAATCAGTGGCAGTGTCAGAAAAGGCTAAACAAACTGAATCTGTCCTGCCTTGAAACAGGAGATTCAAAATGACGACCCACATTGACCCAGAGATAGCACAGTTCCAGGCCGATCTGCTGGAGTCTGTACGTGACATGAAGGCAGGCCGTGCTGGGCGTGTGCATCGGGTGGAGTTGTCCGCAGCAGCAGCAGCCCGTTCCAAGGTCGGGATGTCTCAGTCACAGTTTGCTCAATTGTTGAGTGTGTCTGTGCGCACACTGCAAAACTGGGAGCAAGGGCGCACCACGCCTTCGGGCGCTGCGCAAACGTTTATCAAGGTGGCACTGCGCTCGCCCCAGGCATTGCGTGAGGTGGCAGCGACGGCTTGAGGCAAGCGCAAGCAGAGGGTCCCTAGCCCTTGTTGAATATGAGTTTTCTGCTATTAATTAAATTGCGTTTGAGGCCTCACTTAGCCGCGAGCAGGCGCTCAAGGGCGGAGCGGTAGGCGGCCATATCCTCGCGCTTGTCAACGGCCAGCACCAGCACCACGAGCACATCGTTCTCAACGTTATAGACCAGGCGGTAGCCCTGCTGGCGTAGCTTGATTTTGTAGCAACCTTGCAGGTCGCCGTGTAGCTCCGAGCCGGGCAGGTGGGGCTGTTCAAGGCGTTTTTTGAGTGCCTTGCGCAACACCTCTTTGACGCTGCCGTCCAGCGTATCCCACTCCTTGAGTGCGGCAGGCACAAACTTCAGCCGGTACTTGGTCACCCCGGCTGGGTTGTCAGATTTTGTCAATGTCAACCTCGATGGCCGTGTCCTTGAGGGTCAGCCGTTGGCGCACGATGCCCACCAACTCCCGGTCGATCATTTCCTCGACAATGGCTTCAAAGAGCTTGGGCGTGACCATGTAAAACGCCGGTCGGTTGTGGTTGAGCACAGCCACTGGCTTTTCACCTGCCGTGCGCAGCACCTGCGCTGGATTCCTTTTGAAGTCGGACATGCTGACCGAGTAGTCGGCGTAGATGGTGTCCATGATGGTGTCCTTTATTGTAATTAGCTCTGAATATAGAGCTAATTATGGCTGATATAAGGAAATTCAAACGCATGAGGCCAAGAATGCGCAAGGGTAGGTCTTGACATCCTTGTTTTCAAGTTAGAGTCACCCCGTGGCCAGACCCCTTCGACTTGAATTCCCCGGTGCGCTTTACCATGTCACCAGAACAGTATTGGGACCTGACCTCGACGGTCAAGTCATCGCCCAGTGCCAAAAGCGCCACCACTACACCGAGTGGTTTGAGCTTCCTCAAGCAAATTGACCGCGAGACACCCAAGGACAAGGCGCTGCATCTAATCGCCGACAACTACGCAACCCACAAACATCCGGTGGTGCAGAACTGGCTGGACAAGCACTCGCGCTTCTCAATATGCACTTCACGCCCAGGTCGGCCTCTTGGCTGAAACATGGTTGAGCGCTTCTTTCGCGACATCTCGGTCAATCGCTTGCGACTAGGTGTGTTCACCAGCGTGCCAGAATTGGTCCAAGCCATTGACGAATACGTTGCGCACCACAACACCAACCCCAAGCCATTCATCTGGACAAAAAGCGCTCGCGATATCTTGCAGAAGGTCATTCGCGCCAACAGTCGGTTAAGTTCCAAACAGAATGAAGCACTACACTAGGTTCACTTGCGTTACGGCCTGCACTCTTGCTGTTTGGAAACTCACGACAGTGGATTACTCCACCGCCGCTTCCTCATGCTACCGGGGTGGGTATTCCGTTTCATCGTGACCGCACATTCCGGCATCGTGACCAGGGATTCCGGTGATCGTGACCGGGGGTTAAATCACAGATTCCGGCATCGTGACCGCGAATTCCGGTGATCGTGACCGATGCCCCAGTAGGCATGGTGTTGCGCATGTAAACCAACCCTGTGGGCCTGTAGCGCCATGAAGCCCCCTTTGGCGGTATGTCATGTTGGCCCATGAAATGGCCTGAGACAACAAAAAACCCGCTATGCCAGTAAACATGCGGGTTTTTGAGGGGTTCTGATACTGTCTGATTTGATGACTTGGTACCACCAACAGGAATCGAACCTGTATCTAGCGCTTAGGAGGCACTCGTTCTGTCCATTGAACTATGGCGGCGGGCTACAGAATTGTATTCCGTGACCAGCACCTGAATTACTTGGACAGCAGCCGCATAGCCTCTTCCAGACCCTTGATCGTCAACGGGTACATGCGCTGGTTGACGAGTTGCTGAATCACGCTGATGCTCTGGCGGTATTGCCACACGCCTTGCGGTTCGGGGTTGATCCACGCGAACTTGGGGAAGGCGTTGGTCAGGCGCTGCATCCACTCAACGCCGGCTTCTTCGTTGTTGTATTCAACGCTGCCGCCGGGCTGCAAAATCTCATACGGACTCATGGTTGCATCGCCAACAAAAATCAGTTTGTAGTCTTTGTTGTACTTGCGGATGATGTCCCAGGTCGCGAACTTTTCGCTAAAACGCCTGCGGTTGTTCTTCCACATGAAGTCGTAGACGCAGTTGTGGAAGTAATAAAACTCCAGGTGCTTGAACTCTGACTTGACGGCGGAAAACATTTCCTCAACCCGGCCAATGTGCTCGTCCATGGTGCCGCCCACGTCCATTAGCAGCAGCACCTTCACATTGTTGTGGCGCTCGGGCACCATCTTGATGTCCAGCCAGCCGGCGTTGGCGGCGGTGGACTTGATGGTGCCCGCTAGGTCGAGTTCTTCAACATGACCCTGGCGGGCAAATTTACGCAGGCGGCGCAGCGCGACTTTGATGTTGCGCGTGCCGAGCTCTTGCGTGTCGTCGTAGTCTTTGTAGGCGCGCTGGTCCCACACTTTGACGGCGCTTTTGTTGCGGCTTTTCTGCTGGCCTATGCGTATGCCCTGCGGGTTGAAGCCGTTGGCACCGAAGGGCGAGGTGCCGCCCGTGCCTATCCATTTGCTGCCGCCTTCATGGCGTTCTTTCTGTTCTTCAAAACGTTTCTTCAAAGTTTCCATGAGCTCGTCCCAGCCCATTTTTTCGATCTTCTCTTTTTCTTCAGGGCTTAGTTCAAGCTCAAGGTTTTTGCGCAGCCATTCAAGCGGGATGTCTTTGGTGAAGTCGGCAATCATCTCCACGCCCTTGAAGTAAGCGGCAAAGGCTCGATCAAACTTGTCGTAGTGTTTTTCGTCCTTCACCAGCACCGTGCGGCTGAGGTAATAAAAGTCGTCGATCTTCCAGGCACCTTCGCCGATGTTGCCGTTGGCTTCTAGCTTGCTGCTGTTCGGGCCGACCACGCCGGCCTCCAGTGCTTCGAGCAGCATCAAATATTCTTTGACAGAAACCGGCAGCTTGGCCGAACGCAGGGTGTAGAAGAAGTCTATGAGCATGGGTTAACGGGTAGCCTGCCCACGAGGTTTGTTCAGCTCATACCGCAAATGCGCCTTCACCGCAGGCCATTCACTGGCGATGATGCTGAAAACGACGGTGTCGCGCAACGTACCGTTGGGTGCCAGCTGGTGGTTGCGCAGCACGCCGTCTTGCTTGGCACCCAGGCGGGCAATCGCTGCGCGGCTGTCGAAGTTGAACCAGTGGGTGCGGAACTCCACCGCGATGCAGTTGAGGGTTTCAAACGCATGTTTGAGCAGCATCAACTTGGCTTCGGTATTGATGCCGGTGCGTTGCACGCTTTTGCTGTACCAGGTGTGACCGATCTCCAACCTGCGGTTTTTGGCATCGACATTGAAAAAGCGTGTCGAGCCGACGACCTTGCCATCAGATTTACGCCGTATCACAAAGGGCATTGCACCCAGCTCGTCGCGCATTTTCAGGGCGCTGTCGATATAGTTAAACAGCGCATCCGGATCGCCGACGCTGGTGTACCAGAGCTTCCACAATTCGCCGTCTTTGGCTGCTTCGAGCAACTCATCAGCATGCTCGCGCTGCAGTGGCTCCAGCACAACCCAGTTGCGGCCTGTCAGGGTGACGGATTCGATGAAGTGCATGGCTCAGGGTTCCGTGTTGTTGGCATCTTGCAAACCTTCGATAAACATGGCTTTTGTGCTCATATTTTTTGGCAGTTGTTTAACGATTGTTGCGCTGCATAAAGACCAGCTTTTCAAACAGCGTCACGTCCTGCTCATTTTTAAGCAGCGCACCCACCAGCGGCGGTACGCTGACCTTGTCGTCCTTGCTCTGCAACGCTTCGAGTGGAATATCTTCAGCGACCAGCAGCTTGAGCCAGTCCAGCAGTTCGCTGGTGGAGGGTTTCTTTTTCAGACCTGGCAGACTGCGTACGTCATAAAAGGTCTTCATGGCGGCAGTCAGCAGCTCTTTTTTGAGACCCGGAAAATGCACATCGACGATCTGCCGCATGGTGTCTGCATCGGGAAACTTGATGTAGTGGAAAAAGCAGCGGCGCAAAAATGCGTCAGGCAGTTCTTTTTCGTTGTTCGACGTGATGAATATCAGCGGCCTGTGCTTGGCCTTGATGAGCTCACGGGTTTCGTAGACATAAAACTCCATGCGGTCGATTTCGCGCAGCAAGTCGTTCGGGAACTCGATGTCGGCCTTGTCGATTTCGTCGATCAGCAGCGCCACCGGCTGGTCGGCCGTAAAAGCCTGCCAGAGCACGCCTTTGACGATGTAGTTATGGATGTCGTTAACCCTTGCCCCGCTAATGCCGCCGTCCACGCTAGAGAGTTGTGAATCGCGCAGGCGCGAGACCGCATCGTATTCATACAGGCCTTGCTGGGCCTTGGTGGTGGACTTGATGTGCCATTGCAGCAGGGGCAGGCCAAGGGCCTCTGCGACTTCCTCGGCCAGCATGGTTTTTCCGGTTCCGGGTTCGCCCTTGACCAGTAGTGGTTTTTTAAGGGTGACGGATGCATTCACTGCCAGCATCAAATCCTGGGTTGCAACGTAGTTTTTGGTGCCTTGGAATTTCATTTTCTAGCGTCTGTTTTTGGTGCGGTTGGGTCGGATGGGTCAGTGTATCAATCGCGCGTTGCCCGGCGCTGTACGCAGGCTATATACGCATCGCCGTCGGGAGGGCGCCCTGCGCGCTGGCTTTCCCAGACCATCTGGCCCAGGCAATCCATGGTTTCGTGGTGTGCGTCGTGCAGGGAATTGCGTTTTGCCGTGAGGAGTGCAACCGCCTGGCGAATGCCGCGCGGCTGGTCAATCGAGCATTGTTCGCTGATCGACAGGTGCATTGAAAGGTGCAGAAAGGGGTTGGTCTTTGCATCTTCAACGGCATACATTTTTTCAAGTGCAGTATCCGCATCCGCAAAATCGGCATGGTACTCAGGGTGCTCCTCGAGCCACTGGCCTGCTATGGTTTCAATAGCTTCCATGGGCTGATTGGCCCTGGCCTTGGCGTAGACAGAACAAAAAAAACGACGAACATCGGCTTGTGAAGGCGTGAACATGGCAGAAGGTTAGCACGCAGTACTAGAATCCCGCAACGACAAAACCCGTCACTGCGCTTACGGAGACTTCTCAAATGATTAACAAGATTGCGGCATCTGTTGCCGATGCACTGGCCGATGTCAAGGACGGTGCCACCATCCTGATTGGCGGTTTTGGCACTGCAGGCATCCCGAACGAACTGATTGACGGGCTCATCGGGCAGGGTGCCAAAGACCTGACCGTGGTCAACAACAACGCCGGCAATGCCGACACGGGACTGGCCGCCCTGCTCAAGACCGGCCGCGTGCGCAAGATCATCTGCAGCTTTCCACGCCAGACCGACAGCCATGTGTTCGACGCGCTGTACCGCTCCGGCAAACTGGAGCTTGAGCTGGTGCCGCAAGGCAACCTTGCCGAGCGAATTCGCGCTGCAGGCGCAGGCATAGGAGCCTTTTTTTCGCCTACCGGTTACGCCACCGAGCTGGCCCGAAACGCCGATGGAACAACCCGGGAAACGCGCGAAATCAACGGTCGGCATTACGTGCTGGAAATGCCCATTCACGGTGACGTTGCGCTTATCAAGGCCGAGCAGGGGGACCGCTGGGGCAACTTGACCTACCGCATGGCGGCGCGCAATTTTGGCCCGGTGATGGCTATGGCGGCGAAGAAAACCGTGGCAACGGTATATGACATCGTGGAGCTGGGCGCGCTGAATCCTGAACACATCGTGACCCCTGGCATTTTTGTGCATCAGGTGGTCAAAATTGAGCGCACGGGAACGCAGGCTGGTGGACTAAAGGGAGTTGCTTGAAATGACCTACACCAAACGCACAAAAGACGAAGTTGCCGCGCGCGTCGCGCAAGATATTCACGAAGGTGCCATCGTCAATCTCGGCATAGGCATGCCGACGCTGGTGGCCAACCACATTCCGGCTGATCGTGAGGTGCTGCTGCACAGCGAGAACGGCATTCTAGGCATGGGCCCGGCACCCGCTGAGGGCGAAGCAGACTACGACCTCATCAATGCCGGAAAGCAGCCCGTCACGCTGCTCAAGGGCGGCTCTTTTTTTCACCATGCCGACAGTTTTGCGATGATGCGTGGCGGCCACTTGGACATCTGTGTGCTGGGTGCCTTTCAGGTCTCCAGCACTGGCGACCTTGCCAACTGGAGCACCGGCGAGCCGGGTTCAATCCCTGCGGTTGGTGGCGCGATGGACTTGGCCATGGGTGCCAAGCAGACCTGGGTGATGATGGATTTGCTGACCAAAAAAGGTGACAGCAAGGTGGTTGAAA
The DNA here is from genome assembly GCA_038902915.1 of Polaromonas sp. Classification (GTDB taxonomy): domain Bacteria; phylum Pseudomonadota; class Gammaproteobacteria; order Burkholderiales; family Burkholderiaceae_C; genus Polaromonas. Next base: position 7,802 of record JBCKNC010000044.1, on the reverse strand, counting down.
AATGTACCTACCCGCTGACTGGCATAGGCTGTGTCAAGCGTATTTATTCCGAGCTGGCCACGCTGGCCTGCACGCCGCAAGGCCTTAAATTAATTGACAAGGTTGACGGCCTTGACCATGCCGGGCTGGAAAAACTCATTGGCTTGCCAATCTCAATTTAAACCATTCGGTAACTACTCAGGTCCCTGTAGAGTGGGCACCGCCCACGCAATCCCCGACTTGACCCGATTCATGAAGCCAGCGTGGGCAGTGCCCACCCTACAAATCAGCAAGACCTGAGTAGTTAAACCATTCGAGCCTATTTTTTTGGAGATTTTTTATGCATCAAGCTATTAACCAAGCATTCATCTGCGACGCAGTCCGTACCCCCTTTGGCCGCTATGCTGGCGCACTCAGCAGCGTGCGCACCGATGACCTAGCCGCCGTGCCGCTCAAGGCGCTGATGGCGCGCAACCCGAATGTCGACTGGCTGGCCGTGACCGACGTGATTTACGGCTGCGTCAACCAGGCCGGTGAAGACAACCGCAATGTGGCGCACATGGCCAGCCTGCTCGCTGGCTTGCCGCATGAAATGCCCGGTGCTACCCTCAACCGGCTTTGCGGCTCTGGCATGGATGCCATCGGTACAGCGGCCCGCGCCATCAAGGCGGGCGAAGCTACTCTGATGATTGCAGGCGGCGTGGAAAGCATGAGCCGCGCACCGTTCGTCATGGCCAAGGCCGAGAGCGCCTTTAGCCGCGTGGCACAGCTATACGACACCACCATCGGCTGGCGCTTTGTCAACCAGCTGATGAAGGAAAAATATGGCGTGGATGCCATGCCTGAGACCGCCGAGAACGTCGCTGCCGACTACAAAATCAGCAGGGAGGATCAGGACAAGATGGCCCTGGCGAGTCAGCTCAAGGCCATTGCCGCACAGAAGTCCGGCTTTTTCGATGCTGAAATCACGCCGGTCACGATTGCCCAGAAAAAAGGCGAAGCGATCGTGGTCAGTAAAGACGAGCACCCGCGCGAAACCTCCCTGGAAGCGCTGGCAAAACTAAAAGGTGCGGTGCGCCCTGACGGCAGCGTGACGGCGGGCAATGCCTCGGGTGTCAACGATGGTGCCTGTGCGTTGTTGATTGCCAATGAGACAGCTGCAAAAGCCAACGGCCTCACGCCACGTGCCCGCATCGTCGGCATGGCAACCGCAGGCGTTGCGCCACGCATCATGGGCATTGGCCCTGCGCCTGCGACACAAAAAGTGCTGGCGCTGACCGGTTTGACGCTGGCACAAATGGACGTGATTGAACTCAACGAAGCCTTTGCCGCACAGGCCCTAGCTGTGCTGCGCCTGCTGGGCCTGCAGGACGACGACCCGCGCGTCAACCCGAATGGCGGTGCGATTGCATTGGGCCATCCGCTGGGCGCGTCAGGTGCGCGCCTGGTAACGACTGCGGTTAACCAGTTGCACAGGACGGGTGGCCGCTATGCGCTATGCACCATGTGCATTGGCGTGGGGCAAGGCATTGCGCTGGTGATTGAGCGGGTCTAGACACCTCTATAAATTCATTTTTCGGGCGAATTACTGCGTTGCGCGAAAGACTGTCATACACTTCAGGATGCGCTGCGACACCGGCATCCGGTGCGGCGCCGTGCGAACTTGGACGCACGACCTGAAGACAGAAAGGACCTCACCGATGGCAACGAAGAAGGCGAAGGAACCCAGGATCATCCGGCCCGACGACATCGATCCGCATCATAAATGGGACCGGCCTATCGGCGCACCGGGCCACACCCAGGTTGATTTCGAGGAGCGCATCAATTTCCGCCGGCTGCACGATTATCGCCTTGCGCGCACGCGCGCTGCCCTGGCCAATTCCGGGCTCGGGGCACTGCTTTCGTTCGATCAGCACAACATCCGCTATACCACCAGCACGGTGATCGGCGAATGGGCGCGCGACAAGCTTACGCGCTATTCGCTCCTCACCGGCACCGGCGACCCGTACATCTGGGACTTCGGCTCGGCCGCAAAGCACCACCGCCTGCATGCGCCGTGGCTGCACCAGGATCACTGCCGTGCGGGCAATCTGGGAATGCGCGGCGCCGTCGGCGCCGACCTCACCCTGTTTCGCAACGCCGCCAAGGAGATCAAGTCCGTCCTCGATGCCGAGGGCGTTGGCGACATGCCGCTTGGCGTGGATATGGTCGAATTGCCGATGATATTCGAACTGCAGCGCGCGGGCATCGAGGTGCGAGACGGGCAGCAGACCATGCTGCAGGCGCGCGAGGTGAAGAACATCGACGAGCTCACTTTGCTCAACATGGCCGCGGCCATGGTCGACGGCGTGTATCAGGACATCGCCGAGGCGCTCAAGCCCGGCGTGAAAGAGTCAGACATCGTGGCGCTCGCGACCAAGCGGCTCTACGAGATGGGATCGGATTGCGTCGAGGCGATCAACGCGATCTCCGGCGAGCGCTGTTCGCCGCACCCGCACAACTTCACCGACCGGTTGTTCCGGCCCGGCGACCAGGCGTTCTTCGACATCATCCAGTCGTTCATGGGTTACCGCACCTGTTATTACCGCACCTTCAGCGTCGGGCGCGCGACGTCGTCGCAGCGCACCGCTTACAAGAAGGCGCGCGAGTGGATGGACGTTGTCATCGACATGCTGCGCCCGGGTGTCAGCAGCGACAAGATCGCCGCTGCGCTGCCCAAAGCGGAGCAGGCCGGCTTTGCCAACGAGATGGACGCCTTCGGCCTCAATTTCTGCCACGGCCTCGGCCTCGGTCTGCACGAGCGGCCGCTGATTTCGCGCCTTACGTCGTTCACGGAGCCGATCGAGCTCAAGGTCGGCATGGTGTTCGCGGTGGAAACCTACTGCCCGGCCAGCGACGGTTTTTCGGCGGCGCGCATCGAGGAAGAAGTGATCCTGACGCCCAAGGGCCCGCAGATCATTTCGCTCTATCCGGCGGATGAGTTGCCGATCGCCAATCCTTACCATGGAAGCTTTAGAAAATCATTATGAACAAGACCTCTGCAAAAATCGGCTGGATCGGCATCGGCCGCATGGGATACGAAATGGCGCTGCGCCTGGCCAAGTCCGGCTGCGATCTCACCGTGTACAACCGCACGCGCGCCAAGGCGGAGCCGCTGGCCAAGCACGGTGCGCGCATTGCGAACGACGTGAGCGAGCTCGCCACCTGTGACATCGTGTTCTGCATGGTGTCGACCTACGATGACGTGAAAGCGGTCATTGCCGGTCCCGGCGGATTGCTCTCGAAAGCCAGGGGCAAGAGCGGCGCACCGCGCATCGTGGTCGAATGTTCCTCGATTTCGCTCGATGGCTCGGCCGAGTTGCGGGCGATTCTGGCGCAACACGGCACCCAGCTGCTTGCGGCGCCGGTGTCGGGCAACGCCAAGGTGATCAAGGCAGGAAAGCTGAGCTTCGTCTGCTCCGGGCCCAAGGCGGTGTTCGACGAGGTGTCGCCGCTCCTGAGGCTCATCGCGCCGTCTGCGAGCTACGTCGGCGAAGGCGAACTCGCGCGCATCGCCAAGATCTGCCACAACGTGATGCTCGGCGTGGTGATCCAGAACCTGTGCGAAATCACCGTGCTTGCCGAAAAAGCCGGCATGCAGCGTCATGTTTTTCTCGATTTCCTCAACAAGAGCATTATGGGGGGGATGTTCACCACTTACAAGACACCGGCGCTGTGCAACCTCGATTTTCACGTGACGTTCACGGCGGAGTTGCTGCTCAAGGACATCGACCTCGGGCTCACCGCCGGCAGGCAGTTCGGCGTGCCGATGCCGCTGACCTCGCTCACGCGGGACATTGTGCAGACGCTCATCGGCAACGGCTACGACCAGGACTTCTCGCAGCTGCTGCTGCTTCAGGCCAAGGCGTCGGGGATCGAGCTCAAGCCGGAGAACGTCGCGGTGAGCGACGGCCTGTCCTGATTTGTTTTCATTCTAAAATGAGAAATTGATGAAGCTTCTGAAATGGCTGGTGGCAGCCATTGGGCTGGCGGCGTCGATCGCATCGGCGCAAACGTCGGGCTATCAAACCCGCGTCAATACGCGCGTTGCGGGCGATACGTTCTGAATTAACCGGACAGTAGTGAGTTGCATCAAGGATAAAGAGAGTAGCTGGTCACGCCCGTTTTTATTGGGCTGTGGCTATTTTTAGTGTCAATTCAGGAGACAAAACCATGAAAAAACGCCTTTTTATTGTTGCCGCAGGCATATTGGCAGGCAGCGCAGCCTGGGCCCAAGCTCCTGCTCCAGCTGCGGACTACCCGAACAAGATCATCAAGATCATCGTGCCTTTCACAGCAGGTAGCGCCACCGACATCATGGCCCGCATTGTGGGCGAGCGCCTGAGCGTCAGCATGGGGCAGCCGGTGGTGGTTGAAAACCGGCCCGGTGCGGGTGGCACGCTGGGCTCTGCGCAGGTCGCCAAGAGCGAGCCTGACGGCTACACCCTGTTGGTGGTGGCTACCGGGCATGTCGTCAATCCGGTGCTCTACAGCGGCCTGACTTATGACACGATCGGCGACTTTGCGGGTGTGGTTCCGCTGGCTGCGCTGCCCAGTGTGCTGGTGGTGGGCGCTGGCAGCCCGATCAAATCGGTGCGCGAACTGATCGCTGCGGCCAAAGCCAAGCCGGGGCAACTGAACTATGCCTCGGCAGGCGTGGGCAGTGCCACCCATGTGAATGCCGAGAAATTTCGCAGCGTGACAGACATCCAGGTCACGCATATTCCGTTCAAGGGAACGCCGGAGACGATTATTGAAGTCAGCACCGGTCGGGTCGATTTCATGTTCACGCCGGTGCTCGCATCGATCCCGACGATTCGCGACAACCGCATGCGGGCGCTTGCCGTGAGCACCACCAAACGCTCGTCCGCGTTGCCCGACGTGCCCACCGTGGCCGAGGCCGGGGTGCCGGGCTTTGTCTTTGATTTCTGGATCGGCCTGCTGGCACCTGCCAAGACGCCGCGCGCCATTGTCAACAAGCTCAACCTTGAAGTCAGCAAGGCGCTGGCCCAGCCGGACGTCATAGAACGGATGGCCAAACTTGGCGCCGAGTCCATGCCGATGACGCCCGAGCGTTTTGACGCCTATATCAAGGAAGAATTCACCACCCTGGGCGCGGTCATGAGGGCGGCGCCCAAGTGAAGATGAATTCGACCGGGTACTTTGCGCAGACGTGATGGCTGTTCGCTCTTTCAGGCTTCAGGTCAATGGCGGCGAGCGCACCGTGCAGGCAGATGAAAACACGCCACTGCTCTACGTTCTGCGCAATGACCTTGGCCTGAAGGGTACGCGCTTTGGTTGCGGTGCTGGCCAGTGTGGCTCATGCCATGTGCTGATGGATGGTGTGTCAGTACCTGCCTGCGACACACCGCTGTGGGCGGCACAGGGCAAGACGCTGGTTACGGTTGAGGCCCTGGCCCAGGGCGCGGTACTTGATCCACTTCAGCAGGCATTTATTGACGAGCAGGCGGCGCAGTGCGGCTACTGCCTGTCGGGCATTCTTGTCACTGCGAAGGCTTTGTTGCAGAACAATCCGCAGCCCACTGAACACGATGTCAAGCAGGCGCTGGACCAGCATCTGTGTCGCTGTGGCACGCACAACCGCATCGTGCGAGCGGTGCTGCGCGCAGCAAAAGTGATGGAGCTTGCAGCATGAGCAGCGCGGCCGTTTTGCCAGTTTTTCCAGGCAGCCTGGACAGCAATCGACGCCTGGCGCAATGGCTGGCGATTCATGCCGACGGCACGCTGTCGGTGCGTACTGGCAAGGTCGAGCTTGGGCAGGGCATCACCACGGCGTTGGCACAAATCGCCGCGCAAGAGCTTAGCGTTGCCGCTTCACGCATTCGTATGGTCGCGGCCAGCACATCGGCTGGCCCGAATGAGGGCATGACGGCTGGCAGTATGTCGGTGGCGCATTCGGGTGCCGCCTTGCGACAGGTGTGTGCCGAGGCTCGCGCCATTTATTTGCAGGCAGCAGCCAGCAAACTTGGTCTTGCGGCATCTCTCATTTCCACGCTCGACGTGGTGGATGGGCGTATTTTTGTCAAAGGTGACAGCAGCCATTCAGACACAAGCTATTGGGAACTGGCGGACGCTGCCTTGCTGGATGTTGAGGCCAGCGGGCAAGCGTTGCCGATTCAAGCGCTGGTAGAGCTGGTGGGCGGGCAGGCAGATGTGCCGCGCCTTGATATTCCCGACAAGGTCAGCGGCAAGCCGCGCTTTATCCACGACATGACTTTGCCCGGCATGTTGTATGGCCGGGTGGCGCATCCACCGTCTCCTGGTGCGGTGCTACTGGATGTGGACATGGCCGCAGTACAGGCCTTGCCGGGCGTGGTGAGATTGGTACGCGACGGAAGCTTTTTGGGCCTGCTGGCTGAAGACGAATATCTGGCGGTGTGCGCATTGAACAAGCTCATCAAAGTGGCGCGCTGGCGTGAAGCCGATGCCTTGCCCGCTATGCACGATATGCCTGCTTTTTTGCGTGCACAGCCCGTTGAAACCACGCTGGTCGCCGAGAAAAAAGCGGCTGAAGAACCCGCTGTGGCAGCGCACAGCTTTCAGGCCGCCTATTCGCGTCCGTATCTGGCTCACGCATCCATAGGCCCGTCCTGTGCCATAGCCCGATATCAAGATGACTCAGAAAGCTCGCTTGAAGTCTGGACGCACAGCCAGGGTATTTACAATCTGCGGGCTGATCTGGCGCTGGTATTTGACTTGCCGCAAGAGGCCATCACCTTGCAGCACGTGGAAGGTGCTGGTTGCTATGGTCATAACGGTGCCGACGATGTAGCTTGCGATGCCGCGCTGCTGGCGCGCGCTGTACCGGGCCGCGCGGTGCAACTGCAGTGGACACGCGAGGACGAGCTGAGCTGCGCGCCCTTTGGTGCAGCCATGGCGGTAGACATCAAGGCTGATGTGGATGCTGATGGACGCATCACCCACTGGCAACACGATGTCTGGTCTAACGGTCACAGCATGAGGCCGGGGCGCAGCAAGGTGCCGGTGCTGCTGGCTGCCACGCTGTTAGAGAAGCCTTTTGAAAAGCAGATCGCCATCAATGTGCCGCTGTCAAACGGCGGTGGTGCCGAACGCAACAGCGTGCCGCTGTACGACTTTGCGCAGTGGCGTGCCGTTTGCCACCGCACTTTGACGATGCCCCTACGCACCTCGTCGCTGCGCTCGCTGGGCGCACATTGCAATGTGTTTGCCATCGAATCTTTTATGGACGAGATCGCCGCCGGTCTTGCGGTTGACCCGTTAGAGTTTCGCCTGCGGCATCTGAGTGACCCGCGTGGCCGTGCGGTACTGGAGGCCGCAGCGCAAATGTCAGGCTGGGCGGCAAGAAAAAATACCCAGGCAGTCGAAGGCAAAGGCATGGGCCTGGCATTTGCCAGATACAAAAATACCGGCGCTTATTGCGCCGTGGTGGCAGCCATTGATGCAGGGCAAGAGGTGACGGTTGACAAGCTCTGGATCGCAGTGGATGTGGGCCGCGTTGTCAGCCTTGATGGTGTGGTCAACCAGATTGAAGGTGGGGCCATCCAGACCGTGAGCTGGGTATTGAAAGAGGCTGTGCAGTTTGACCGTACCCGCATCCTCAGCAACAGCTGGGACAGCTACCCGATCCTGCGGTTTTCGGAAGTGCCAAAGGTAGACGTGCAGGTCTTGAGCAGGCCAGCTGAAAAGTCACTCGGTGCGGGCGAGGCCACGCACGGGCCAGTGGCCGCTGCGATTGCCAATGCAGTCTTTGATGCGCTCGGTGTTCGGGTACGCGACATGCC